>JAPUFZ010000059.1 GCA_027293245.1 Gammaproteobacteria bacterium | reverse complement strand
TTGCCTCGGCGGCCTGGGGAGCCTTACCGGCGCTCTTCCACAGAATGGACGCACAACCCTCGGGTGAAATAACCGAATAGGTCGAATATTGGAGCATATCGATTCGATCCCCGATACAGATTGCGAGCGCTCCCCCGGAACCACCTTCACCGATAATGGTGCAAATCACCGGGGTCTTAAGGTCCCCTAATACATATAAATTACGCGCTATGGCTTCACTTTGACCACGCTCTTCCGCTCCGATTCCCGGATAAGCGCCGGGGGTATCAACCATTGTAATCAACGGCATTTTGAATTTTTCAGCCAATTTCATCAGGCGCAATGCCTTTCGGTAACCTTCGGGTCGTGCCATGCCAAAATTTCTCTTAATCTTTTCTTTCGTGTCACGTCCCTTTTGTTGCCCGATTACCATCACCGGTTTGCCATTCAGCCGACCTATTCCACCGATGATAGGATGGTCATTTGAATGCACTCGATCGCCATGTAAATGCTCAAAATCGGTAAAAATCCGATCGATATAATCCAGTGCATAAGGCCGGTTCGGGTGTCGTGACAGTTGTGAAATCTGCCAGGGAGAAAGTCTGGAAAAAATGGCCGAGGTCAAATTCTCGGCCTTTTTCTCCAGCGTGGCAATCTCTTCGGAGATATTGATTTCCGAGTCGTCTGTGACATATCGAAGCTCAGAGATCTTGGCCTGGAGTTCGGCGATAGGTTGTTCGAAATCGAGAAAATTTGGATCCATTATTATCTTTAAGAGCGTTAGAAACTAAGGATAGTGTAACGACTCGGGGAGTAACTGTCATCAAGCAGTCATCTAGATTTAGACACCTGCTAAATTCGAAATCGAAGCGTTAATCTCGGCGAGTGCCTCAGCCGGATTAGCATGCTGCGTGATCGGACGGCCGATTACCAGATAGCTTGAGCCGTCGGCAATTGCCTGTTGCGGTGTTGAAATACGTTGCTGATCATCGCTGCTCGAACCCGCGGGCCGAATGCCTGGTGATACCAACAGCGGTGTTTTACCCAGCACCTGGCGCAGGCCTTTTGCTTCCTGGGCAGAACACACCAGACCGTCAAGCCCGGAATCTATAGCCAGCCGCGCCAGTCGTTCAACGAATACGCCAGTTTCCTGATCTATGCCCATTTGCTGCAGGTCCGATTTTGAGATACTGGTTAACAGCGTAACCGCAATCAGGTAGGGTCGGTTAACACCGATCATATCTATGCCCTCGCGCGCCGCCAATAACATCGAGCGGCCACCCTGAGCATGCACATTGACCATCCAGACACCCAGCTGGCCAGCAGCGTATACCGCTTTCTTTACCGTGTTTGGAATATCATGAAACTTAAGATCGAGAAACACATCGTAGCCCTTCGCCACCAGCGCCTCTACGAATTGTGGTCCAGCCCGGGTAAACAGTTGCTTGCCAACCTTGAGTTTGCATAAACCAGGACCAGTTTTCTCAACGAATGCCAATGCCTGCCTGGCCTCAGCATAGTCCAACGCGACAATTACCCGGGGGTCTGTTTGAGCCACGATTTTACAGGATCCTCATTATTTATTGATCGAGTCCGCAACACTGGCCGCTATACGGGTTTCATCGAAGACCAGTGTCTACAGCTCGGACAATTCCACTGTATCGCGTGACTCTCGTATCCGCATTGTGAGCAAATGAACTCAATCTTTTTATTTTGCATAGATTTCAGGAACGATGACAACCCACTCCAGGTATCAGATAAATGGGCCGGGTCTGATTTTAGAAAACGCAGCGCGAATTCATAGGCCTCGAAGGATGGTGATTTATCGAGCACCTCGGACAAAAACTGGCGCGCCTTTTCGATCTGGTTGACGCTAGCGTAATGTTCGATTAAGGCAATAGCAAGACGATTAGACGGTTGTTTTTGATATTGATTTTGCAGGAATTTTTGAAATCCCCTGGTTTCATTTGCCTGTAAATATATTTCTCTGGCGGGCGTGATATATAAATCCATATACTCCGGGTTATGCTTGATCAAACGATGAAAAATTTTCTTCGCCGCAGCCGTGTTATTGGTACCCATGTAATGTTTGATCAAAAGCAAACCGGCCCGTACACAGGTTTGATCGGCATTGAGGGCCTTTTCCAGGCTCTCTCGCACCAGCTTGTTGTTGCCACTAGTAATTGCGACATCAGCTATTTCACAATAGCACTGGCTCAAAATTAAAACCGCATCCCTATCGCCAAGCTCATGTAAAATCTGAGCACATTGCGCTGCTTCATGCCATGATTTTTCGGTAATATAAAGATCTAACAGATTGCGGTATGCGACCAGGTCACCCGGTTCGAGCTGAATCAATTCCTTGTACAGTTTCTCGGCACGGTCGAGCAGTCCACCTTTCAGGTAATCGTTGGCGAGTGCCGCAATCGCCATATTCCTCTGACTTTTATCTAAATTTGGCCGCGCCAGCAAATTTTGATGGACCTTGATGGCTCGATCAACCTCTCCTTTCGAGCGATATAAATTACCCAGCGCAATATGTACTTCGATGGTTTCAGTATCGACCTTGATGAGCTCGGAAAATATCTCGACCGCTTTATGCGAGTCATCTGAAAGCAGATAATTGAGTCCTTTGATATAGGACTCGGAATAGCTAACCGCACTATTGCTGGAAGGTTTCTTTGTGAATGGTTTCCAGCGGCCGATAATCCATCCGATTAATATGGCCACGAGAACCAATGAGAATAGCCAGATATCCACTGTAATTTTCAACAAGACTACATATATAGAATGATGGTTATATGCGTTGACGAATCGTGAGTCGGAAATCTATTTCTGATTATTCGCGCGATCTCGCAATTCTTTGCCTGGTTTGAAATGTGGGACATATTTACCCGGCAGATTGACCTTGTCTCCAGACTTGGGATTCCTGCCGATGCGCGGCGGTCGATAATGCAGACTAAAGCTGCCAAACCCCCTGATTTCTATTCTGTCCCCTTTAGATAACGCACTGCTCATTTTTTCTATCAAACTCTTAACCGCCAGTTCGACATCTTTATACGCCAGGTGCCCCTGGTTTCTAGCCAAGTTGTCGATCAGATCCGACTTGGTCAATGAAGGTACATATTCTTGTTCTTTCATCTTGACGCCCAATTAACAGCCCACAATTAACAACCATCGGCGGAGAAGCCCGCGCCTCCCCGCCAATGATAGCAGATTCTATGAATCCATTTTTTCTTTTAGTAAATCACCAAAGCTGGTGGTCCCGGAACCCGAGTCGTTACTCGTTGAGTAATCCTTCAAAGCTTCCTGTTCTTCGTCTGAATCTTTCGCCTTGATAGACAGGTACACGCTACGACTTTTTCGATCCATACCGGTAATCTTTGACTCAATCTGATCGCCCTCATTCAGAAATGAACGCGCATCCTCTACCCGGTCATTGGCCATTTCGGAGGCCCGCAGCACGCCTTCAATGCCGTCACCAAGATCGACAATTGCCGCCTTTGCATCAACCGAGATTACGCTACCGGAAACTATACTGCCTTTTGGATTTTCCGCGATAAAACTGGCGAACGGATCCTTCTCGATTTGTTTAATGCCGAGTGATATGCGCTCACGCTCAGGATCAATCGAGAGAACCATCGCTTCCAGCTCCTGCCCTTTTTGATAATCGCGCACTGCTTCTTCGCCGGGCTTGTTCCAGGAAAGATCGGTCAGGTGGATCAAACCATCGATATTGCCTTCAAGGCCAATAAAAATGCCGAAATCGGTAATCGATTTGATCTTACCGGCAATAATATCGCCCTTGTTACTGGTGCTACCGAACTCATCCCATGGGTTTGGCTTGCATTGTTTCATGCCAAGCGAGATACGACGACGTTCTTCGTCAATTTCGAGAATAACCACTTCGACTTCATCACCCAGGGTAACAACCTTATTCGGATTAACATTCTTGTTAGTCCAGTCCATTTCAGATACGTGAACCAGCCCCTCGACACCATCTTCAATTTCAACGAAGCAGCCATAGTCGGTGATATTGCTGACATGCCCAAAAAGTTTCTGCCCTTCCGGATAACGGCGAATAATATTAGACCAGGGATCATCGCCCATCTGCTTCAGACCCAGCGATACACGATTCTTTTCACGGTCAAACTTCAATACCACAACGTCAATTTCCTGGCCGATTTCAACTACTTCGGAAGGATGCTTGACGCGCTTCCAGGCCATATCGGTGATATGCAGTAACCCGTCTATTCCACCCAGGTCGAGGAACGCGCCATAATCGGTCAGGTTTTTGACTATACCCTTTATGCGCTCACCTTCTTTCAGAGAATCGAGCAGTTTTTCGCGTTCTTCGCTAAATTCTTTTTCAACTACGGCACGGCGTGATACGACCACATTGTTGCGTTTTTGATCCAGCTTAATGATCTTGAATTCGAGTTCTTTTTCCTCGAGGTAAGCCGTATCACGGACCGGGCGTACATCAACCAGTGACCCCGGAAGGAATGCACGGATTTCACCAATATCCACTGTAAAACCACCCTTGACCTTACCGGTGAAACGACCAGTAATGATTTCGTCGGCTGCCTGAGCTTCTTCGAGTCGGGTCCAGGCTCGTGCGCGTTTGGCTTTTTCACGCGACAGGCGCGACTCGCCATAGCCGTCTTCAAACGAGTCCAGCGCTACCTCGACTATATCGCCGATTTTGACATCGAGTTCGCCGTTTTCGTTAAAAAACTGTTCTACCGGGATCACACCTTCTGATTTAAGTCCGGCATTGACTATCACGACATCACGATTGATATCGACAACTTCGCCGGTGATGATTTCACCGATACGCATATTCATTTGAGTAATGCTTTGCTCAAACATTTCTGCAAAATTTTCTGACATGGAATGTTCCTGAGAGTTTGTAATATTGAAGGCACAGAGTGGCCATCGTTACTACGGTTAGTTAAAAAAAACCCTGTAGACAGTGCGTCTACGAGGACCGGTTTGCTTTCCTATCCAGCTACTTCCTGTTCGATATGGCTCATTACCAGATTAGTCACCTGTATCTGGTTGAGCAGGCTCGAATCAACAATTATAGCATCAGCTGCAGGAATCAGCGGAGATTCAGTCCGGGTTCGGTCCCGTTCGTCACGTTCTGCGATTTCTGTCTGAAGGTCGTCGATATTAGCTGAGATACCCATACTATTCAACTGCTTATAGCGCCTTAACGCCCTGATTTCGGGCGCAGCATACAAAAAAAACTTAAACTTAGCGGTTGGGAAAACCACGGTGCCCAAATCACGCCCATCGGCCACCAGTCCGGGAGGCTGAAAACAGGCCCGCTGGCGGCCCAGTAATTGTTTCCGAACACCTGGATATTGAGCAATTATCGAAGCCGCATTGCCAGTCGATTCCTGCCTGATCGCGTGCGATACATCCTTATTGTCGAGAAACGGTATGCTCAATTCGTCGCCAAACTCAAAGCGTATATCCATATTCTCAAGCGCATCGACGACGCGCGCCTGTTTGCTCAAGTCTATACCCAGACCTAAAGCCCTGAGCGCGGCCAGGCGATAAATAGCTCCGCTGTCGAGCAGATGAAAGCCGAGCGTCCTTGCCACCGCCAAAGCCAGGGATCCCTTGCCGGAGCCACCGGGACCGTCTATGGCAATCACATAGGGGTCGAATTCAGGCATGACTGGACAGATTTAATCCTGACTGCCTGGCAAGCTCAACAAATCCGGGGAACGAGGTGTTCACATTCGCACTATCCCTGATACTGATAACCCCGGTAGCACGCAGTGAGGCAACACTAAGTGCCATTGCTACCCGATGATCCCCATGCGATTCCACTACACCTCCATTGATTGAGCCACCCTGTATTATGATGCCGTCCGGTTTTGGCTCGACCTCTATACCGAGCGTCTTTAGTCCATCCGCCATTACCTCGATCCGATCACTTTCCTTGACTCTCAGCTCTTCGGCGCCGGTTAGTATAGTCTCACCGCTGGCGCAGGCCGCGGCAATAAATAAAACCGGAAATTCGTCAATTGCCAGGGGCACCAGCGCTTCGGGTATTTGAATTCCTTTCAATTTTGAACTGCGCACCAGGATATCGGCGACGGGTTCCCCGCCAATTTCGCGCTGATTGAGCAGGCTGATATCAGCCCCCATTAAATTCAGGATCTGGATAACGCCGGTACGTGTCGGGTTAATGCCGACATGCCGCAAGGTCACTTGCGAATTGGTTGCAATACTGGCTGCTACCAGGAAAAAGGCCGCCGACGATATATCGCCGGGTATGTCCATCCCGGTAGAATACAGCGTCTGCCCACCCCTGATTTTTATTTCCGATCCATTACTGATGACTTCGCATCCAAAGCTGCGCAACATGCGTTCGGTGTGGTCACGACTGGGCGCAGGCTCTTCGATAGTGGTTTCACCATCGGCGTACAAGGCAGCCAGCAACAGGCATGATTTCACCTGTGCCGACGCGATCGGCATGCGGTAATCAATCGCCTTTAAATTCGACCGGGCATGTACCCGTAACGGCGCCATACCCCCAGGCTGGCTATCAATTGCCGCATTCATTTCCTGCAAGGGCAGGATTACACGATTCATTGGCCGTTTCGACAGCGACTCGTCCCCGCACAGTGTGGTATCGAAAGACTGACCGGCGAGCAGGCCAAGTAGCAGACGCATGGCGGTTCCTGAATTGCCCATGTCGAGGGCGTCCTCGGGTTTTTGCAGGCCATGCAGGCCAACACCATGTACCAGGATGTTATCTTCATCGCGTTCGATCGATACGCCCATCGCCTGAAATGCTCTCAGGGTATTGAGACTGTCTTCGCCCTGAAGAAAACCCGTTATATGGCTGGATCCCTGCGCAATAGAAGACAGTATGATCGAACGATGCGAAATCGATTTGTCTCCCGGAACCCGAATTGAGCCGTTAACTACGCCCCCGGGCTGGCATTCAAAACTGGTCATAAGCCTATGAGCGAATCTCTTTCAGATTTAGCCTTACCGAATAACTGCAGCAAGTGCTCATGATCCGCATCTCGAATCGCAGCTGAGACCTGGTCAAGTTCATTTTTGTATCCTTCAATCAGGGTCAGCAGTGCATCGCCATTAGAAATACAGACATCGCGCCACATCACCGGGTCGCTGGAAGCGATACGGGTGAAATCGCGGAATCCACCCGCTGCGTAATTGAATATTTCCTCATGATCGTTCAGGCGGGACAGGTAGTTAACCAGAGCATAGGCCAGCATGTGCGGCAGATGCGAGGTTGCGGCGAGGACCTTGTCATGATGTCCAACCCCAAGGTATTCGACGCTGGCACCACATTGCCGCCACATCGCGTCAATCGTGGCGATCGCGGCTGGATCGGTTGAATCAAGAGGCGTTAAAATCACTCGACGATTTTGATAAAGGCTTGCAAAACCGGCTTCTACACCACTTTTTTCAGTACCCGCTATCGGATGACCCGGCACAAACTGTCCAATTCTGGGGCCTAGATTTGCGCTGGCAATATCAACCACCGATTGCTTGGCACTACCCACATCGGTGATCACTGTCGCATCGCCAATAACATCCTTGATTTGCACAAAAACTGACTGCATGGCACCCAGGGGAACGGCTAAAACGACGATGTCTGCACCTTTTACCGCATCCGATATCGATTCTTCATAACTGTCGATTACGCCTAGCTGCACGGCTTTGTCTAAATTTTTCTGGTTACGCCCACAACCGGCCACGTGACCCACGGCACCGGCCTGCTTGAGCGCCAGGGCCAGGGAACCGCCAATCAGCCCTACACCGACTATGGCAAGTCGATTAATCATAACAATCTATGGCAAGTTGATTAATCATAACAATCCATCCAGTTTCTCCATTAACGACGCCAGCTGCTGCTCGGTTCCGATAGTAATACGTAAATATTCAGGTAAATTATAATTACCAAGCGGTCTTACAATGATGCCTTGCTGCAGCAGGTTTGCATATATATCTTCGCTTTGCCGGCCAAATTTGACGCTAAGGAAATTGGCTACCGAGGGGATGTAGCTTATATTTTTTGAATCGAAATAATCGGCAAGCTGGCGCAGACCCTTTTGATTATTGCCCAGGCTAGCCTTGACAAACTCCTGGTCAGCCAAACTGGCAATGGCAGCGGCGAGCGCCAGGGTATTGGCGTTAAAGGGTTGGCGCAGGCGATTCAACAAATCGTTGACTTCTGCGCTTGAAATCGCATATCCCACACGCAACCCGGCGAGACCATAAATCTTCGAAAAAGTGCGGGTGACAATCAGGTTAGGAAATTCGCCCAACCACTGTAAGGCATCGGGATAATCATTTTCATCGACATACTCGAAATAGGCCTCGTCGACTATGACCGCTATGTGCCCCGGTACCGCATCGATAAAGTCCTTTAATTCAGTCCGCTTCAACCAGGTACCGGTTGGATTATTTGGGTTAGCAATAAATATAACCCGGGTATTTTCACTGATCAGAGCCAGCATCGCAGACAAATCGTGCCCGTAGGCCTGCTCAGCATCTTCCGGCAAGGCCGGGGCGACACGTGCTTTCGCACCACAGGCCTGTACCACCAGGGCATACACCAGAAACGCATGCTCGGAATAAATGGCCTCCGCGCTACTATCCAGAAAGGTACGCGCCAGTAAATCGAGAACATCATTGGAACCATTACCAATCGTTATCTGCCCGGCATCGACAGCCAGTCTTTCGGCCAGAGCCCGTTTTAGATAAAAGGCATTCGCATCCGGGTACAACTCAATATGACTGCTCGCTCTTTTTATCGCCCGTTGGACCAGTTGCGAGCATCCCAGCGGGTTTTCATTCGATGCGAGTTTGATTGCGTTACTGATTCCGAGTTCGCGCTCGAGTTCCTCCACTGGTTTACCTGGCGTATAGGGGTGTAACTGTTTTACTTGCGCGAGCGCGGAATCTATCACTGACATCTTTAGATAGCCTTAAAGTGAGGCCTTGGGATAAGACCCTAACACCTTGAACAATGATGCCTGTTGCTTCAGTTCATCGAGGGCCTGCCGTACGTTAGCGCTCTGTTGATGACCATCGATATCGATAAAGAATATATACTCCCATTTGCGATCGGGCGCCGGTCGAGATTCGATTTTGTTCATACTGATATTGTTATCCGCCAGCGGTTGAAGTAATCCCAGCAACGCACCCGGATAATTTTTGGTCGATATCAGCAAAGAGGTCTTATCATCACCACTGGGAGCAACATCCTGATTGCCTATGATGACGAATCGTGTGGTGTTGTCGGATAAATCTTCAATACTTTCGAAACAAATTTGTAAATCAAATATCTCCACCGCCGGCAGCCCGCAGATAGCGGCTGCGCTTTGATCCTGGCTGGCAATTCTTGCTGCCTCCGCATTGCTGCTCACCGGGATACGCTCGATAGAACGAAAATTCTGATCGAGCCAGTGACGACATTGCGCAAAAGACTGCTGGTGCGAATAAATATGCTTTATTTTTGATACGTCCTGCGACTGATTGACCAGATGGTGATGAATACGAATTTCTACCTCGCCACAGACTTTAAGGTCTGAATCGATAAACATATCCAGCGTGTGACTAATCACACCTTCGGTAGAATTTTCGACCGGCACCAGGCCGTAATCGGCATGCCCGGATTCGCCTCAACTGAACACATCTGGAATCCTGCTCATCGGAACCGTCGAAACCGAATGACCGAAATGTTTGAGTGCCGCACTCTGCGTGAAAGTGCCTTCAGGCCCCAGATAGGCAATTTTTAATGGTTGTTCCAAAGCCAGGCAGGCCGACATGACTTCACGTACCAGACGCCCGACTTCGTCGTCGCTAAGTGGTCCCGGATTTCTTGATTTGAAGCGTTGAATTACCTGTGCTTCTCGATCAGGTCTGAAAAAATTAATCGCATCTCCCGGGCCCTCGATAGCGTTTCTTTTTACTTCAGCTACCGCGACCGCACAAGCTGCGCGCCGATTAAACAGATCGAGCAGCTGGTCGTCGATCTGGTCAATCTGGTCGCGCAATTGTTGAAGTTTTTCATCACTCATGAGTATTGATTCGGGTCCAAATTAATCATAGATGCCAGGCAATAGGCGGGCTAACGCGCAGCTGAGCGCAGTATAAGTTAATTTGTTGCCGGATTCATGTTCGAAATGGGGATATAGCCTGGACGACCGGGGTGCCTATGACTCTTCGTCTGCGCCGGCCTCATCACCGTTGACAGTCGCTGCCACCGGTTCTATTTGTACCAGTTTCTCATTTTTACCGAGACGAATCAGGGTCACTCCCTGGGTATTGCGCGCGAGCACGGAGATGTCCTCTATCGGTGTGCGTACCAGTGTACCAGCATTACTGATTAACATAACTTCTTCATCGTCTACTGTTTTAATAGCACCGACAACCTGACCGTTACGTTTTGAGGTCTGGATCGATATGACTCCCTGGCCACCGCGACCCTGGGTCGAGAAATCGCATACCCGGGTTCTCTTGCCGAAACCATTTTCGGTAGCAAACAGGATTTCGCCATCATTGGAATGAACCGCAATCAGGGAAATCACTTCGTCGCCGGCTTTTATTCTGATGCCTCTGACACCCGCCGCGGTTCGACCCATCGCGCGAACACTTTGCTCTGCTATCCGAATACCCTTACCCGATTTGGTAAACAGCATTAAATCAGCCGAATTGTCAGTTAGTTGCACACCGATCAAGCTATCCTCTTCGCGTAAATCCAGGGCGATAATTCCATTGGCACGGGGACGCGAAAAACTCGACAGGGGTGTGCGTTTAACCTTGCCCCTGGCGGTGGCAAAAAAGATATATATATCATCGGGATATTCCCGAACCGGCAGGATAGCGGTAATGCGTTCGTTTTCTTCCAGCGGCAGTAAATTAACCAGCGGCCGGCCCCGCGCAGTCCGACTGCCTATCGGTAATCCATACACCTTTTGCCAGTAGACTTTACCACGCGTCGAGAAACACAATAAAGTATCGTGCGTCGAGGCAACGAACATTTGCTCGACAAAGTCCTCATCCTTAACCTTCGTTGCAGCCTTGCCCCGACCGCCTCGACGCTGGGCGGAGTATGACTCCAGCGGTTGTGCCTTGGCATATCCCAGGTGGGAAATGGTCACCACCACGTCTTCCTCGCTGATCAAATCTTCGACGGTCAAGTCGGAGTGATCAACTATGATTTGGGTTCGCCGGGCATCGTTGAATTGCTCCTTAATGGCCTCTAGCTCGAGACGGATTACCTGCTTCAAACGTTCATCGCGGTGTAAAATATCGAGCTGGTCTTCGATTTTTTCCAGTATTTCGCGATACTCGTTGAGAATTTTATCCTGTTCGAGGCCAGTCAGTCTGTGTAGCCGCAGATCGAGAATAGCCTGGGCCTGCTTTTCTGTTAATCGGTAAACCTCGTCGATCAACCCGCAGTCGGGCGCTATATCCTCGGGCCGAGACGATTCTGCACCCGCGCGTTTTAGCATCTCCATTACTACACCCGGCGCCCAGGCTTTTTCCAGTAAAGCAGCTTTTGCAACCACCGGGCTGGAAGACTTTTTGATTAATGCAATTACTTCATCGATGTTGGACAGAGCAATCGCGAGACCTTCAAGAATATGTGCCCTGTCACGCGCTTTGCGCAGGTCGAAAATGGTACGCCTGGTAACTACTTCGCGCCGGTGAAGAATAAATGCCTCGAGAATGGCTTTCAAATTCATCAGCCTGGGCTGCTTGTCGACCAGGGCAACCATGTTGATACCAAATACATTTTGCATCTGGGTCTGTTTGTAGAGGTTATTCAAAACCACATCGGCAATCTCACCCCGACGCAACTCGATCACCATGCGCATGCCATCCTTGTCTGATTCATCGCGCAAACCGGTAATCCCTTCCAGACGCTTCTGTTTTACCAGGCCTGCGATTTTTTCCAGTAACCGCGCTTTATTGACCTGGTAAGGCAATTCGGTAACAACGATGCTCTGGCGACCCGATTTATCGTCTTCATAATGGGTTTTTGCGCGCAGATAAATCTTGCCCCTGCCACTCCGATAGGCCTCGCGTATACCCCTTGCACCATTGATAGACCCGGCGGTAGGAAAATCCGGTCCGGGAATGCATTCCATCAGATTCTCAACCGTGGCATCGGGCTGATTTAGCAGTAACAGACAGGCATCCACTACTTCGGACAAATTGTGAGGTGGGATGTTGGTCGCCATTCCGACGGCAATTCCAGAGGAACCATTGATCAGCAGATTGGGTACCCGTGTCGGTAATACTGCCGGTTCAAATTCCGATTCGTCATAATTGGGCAGAAAATCAACCGTCTCCTTGTCCAGGTCAGCGAGTAGTTCATGGGCAATTTTGGACATGCGTACTTCGGTATAACGCATCGCTGCCGGCGAATCACCATCGACCGAGCCAAAATTTCCCTGACCATCGATCAGCATATGGCGCATAGAAAATGGCTGCGCCATGCGTACTATGGTGTCGTAGACCGCCGTATCTCCGTGCGGATGATATTTACCTATGACATCGCCGACCACACGCGCCGATTTCTTGTAAGCTTTGTTGTAATCATTGCCGAGCACATTCATGGCGAATAATACGCGCCGATGAACGGGTTTCAGGCCATCCCTGACATCGGGTAAGGCACGTCCGACGATGACACTCATGGCATATTCGAGATACGATTGTCGCATCTCATCTTCCAGATTTACAGGAAGTATTTCTTTGGCGATATCAGCCATAAAATACGATACTCACGAGTTAATTTTGATGCAGGAGTGATTTATTTCGAATCTGTGTCATTTTAACACAAACCCTATGGTCAACACTACTGATTAAAATGTCTTCTTAGAATTAATTTAAGGAGCCCCTACGATTCGATATGGATAGACAAATCGCTCGAAATACAGAGCTTTACTACAATTTAATTTGCAGCCCCCGGAAAATCTTGTAAGGTTCGTCAATGAACAGGGAATGCCAGATTTTAATACCTCAATGGTTGCTCACTGTGAACCAGAAATTCGAGGTCCTGAGCGATTACGCGGTCGTTATCGAGGCTAATCGTATACAAAATATTTTACCTGCTGCCGAGCTTAAACAAGACCAGGAATATGCGCAGGCTGAAGTTATCGATCTGCCAAACCATGTGTTAATGCCCGGCCTGGTGAATGCACATACGCATACACCGATGAGCCTGCTTCGCGGATTCGCCGATGATTTACCCTTGATGGACTGGCTCCACAATCATATATGGCCAGCCGAAAAGCAATGGGTAGACCCCCAGTTTATCGTTGACGGTTATGCGCTTGCCGCCGCGGAGATGATTCGATCGGGTACCACCTGCATGAACGATATGTATTTTTATCCTGACCTGATCGCGCGGGAAGCTCAGCGTCTGGGCATGCGCTGCGTTGTGGGTCTAATCGTGCTGGATTTTCCCAGTGTCTGGGCAAAAGACGCAGACGACTACCTGCATAAAGCACTGGCCGTTCACGATCAAATTAAGGAATTCCCGTTAGTAACCAGTGCCCTGGCACCGCATGCACCTTACACTGTATCGGATGTTGCGATGCAACAAATCGCCATGTACAGCAACGAACTCGATGTACCGGTACACATGCATATTCATGAAACTGCTCATGAAGTTGCCGAAGCGGTAAAAAATTCTGGCGCCAGGCCACTCGAACGCCTGGACCAGTTAAACCTGTTAAATTCTAATCTGATTGCCGTACATATGACCGAACTTAATCTATTCGAAATCGAGCGACTGGCCGAAACCGGTGTTCATGTCGTGCACTGCCCCGAATCCAATCTGAAACTCGCCAGTGGAAACTGTGCAGTGGCGCAACTTCAGGATAAGGGCATTAACGTTTGTCTCGGAACCGATGGCGCTGCGAGTAATAATGATCTCGACATGATAAGCGAGATGAGGACCGCGGCCCTGCTGGCAAAAAATGTCGCGCATGATGCCAGCGCATGTACTGCCAGGCAAGCAATACAAATGGCGACCATCAACGGCGCAAAAGCCCTTGGGCTGGCGGATTCTATAGGATCGATCGAAGTCGGCAAACAGGCTGACCTGATCGCCATTGATCTGGCACGGTTAAATACGCAACCTGTCTATGACCCGGTGGCACAACTGGTTTACGCGGCTAACAGCCAGCAAGTTTCCCACGTCTGGATAGCCGGGCAAAACCATTTGCGTGACTTTCAGTTCAGCCAGCTGGATGAAGACGAGATAATGAGTAAGGCACGGTCCTGGGCCAGCAAGATAGGCCAGGTAAATAGGCCAGGTAAATAGGTAATATGCAATGAGTCAGGTAAACGTTGATCCAGTTGAAATAGAGAAATTCCAGTCTATCGCCAGTCGTTGGTGGGACACTGAAAGCGAGTTCAAGCCGTTGCACGATATCAACCCTTTGCGCGTCGATTATATCGACACCCATAGCGGCGGTCTGGAAGGCAAAAGAATTCTCGATATAGGTTGCGGTGGAGGCATATTATGCGAAGCATTAACACGCAAAGGCGCCATCGTAACCGGGATCGATATGGCGCACATGGCATTAAAAGTGGCTAAAATGCACCTTTACGAATCGGCACTGGAAATCGACTATCAGATGACCACAGCCGAAGAATTCGCCAGCGCACACATTGGTGAATTTGATATTGTCACCTGCCTGGAAATGCTGGAACACGTTCCAGACCCCATGTCTGTGGTTGCTGCCGCAAAAAAATTGCTCAAACCCGAAGGACAGGTATTTTTCTCGACCATTAATCGCAATCCGAAATCCTTTGTGCTGGCCATACTCGGGGCCGAATACCTGTTAAATTTAGTTCCCAAAGGTACGCACGAATACAGGAATTTTATCAAACCTTCCGAATTGGCTAAGGCGGTTCGAGCAAACCAGCTGCAAGTTCGTGATATCACTGGAATGACCTACAACCCATTCACTAAAAATTATCGGCTCAGTGGTGATATCGATGTCAACTATTTGATGTTTTGCAACCGGCAATGATTGAAGCAATTTTATTTGACCTCGACGGCACGCTGGTCGATACCGCCCCGGATATGGGCGGGGCATTAAACAACCTGCTAATTGAAGAGAACCTGGCTCCAATTTCAATGGATACCATCCGTCCCTATGTATCCCAGGGAGGGCTGGTACTCACGCGCCTGGGATTTTCCGGGCACGTAGCCGAAGCAGAAATTGAACCCCTGAGGTTACGCTTTCTACAACACTATCGTGATATCGTCGCCGATCAGTCGAACCTGTTCGACGGCTTTGAACAGGTACTTGACAGCCTGCAGGAGCAGGGCACACCCTGGGGTATAGTAACTAATAAACCCGAATGGCTAACAACGCCATTGCTTGAGCAACTCGGTTTGCTGGAAAACAGCGCCGTCGTCATCTGTGGCGACAGCCTGGAAAAAAGAAAGCCGCACCCATTACCACTGATTGTCGCAGCCGAAACTATCGGTATTGCCTGCCAAAATTGTGTCTATGTTGGTGATGATCAGCGTGATATAGACGCCGGAACCGCGGCTAATATGAAAACCCTGATCGCGGCATATGGTTACATAGAAGCGAACACGAATATCGAAAACTGGCGGGCCGATGGCGTGATACAAAATCCGTTAGACTTGTTAACACACCCACTACTGAAATTGGAACTCCGGGGCAATGACACAGATTCCTGATACATTTTCAGCCGATGCAGAAGTGCTAAAAGGCAAAATTATACTGGTTACCGGTGCTACTGGTGGGTTTGGTAAGGCAATATCTCTGGCCTGTGCCAAACACGGTGCCAGTGTTATTTTACTGGCCAGGAATTTACGCCTGGTCGAGGCCCTATACGATGAAATCGAGCAGGCTGGATATCCAAAGCCGGCTATTTACCCGATGGACCTGCAAGGTGCAACCGAGCATGATTACCAGCAACTCGAACAAAATTTAGAAAAGGAGTTTGGGCATCTTGACGGCCTGGTACATTGTGCCGCCCTGCTCGGCACACCGACACCGTTTGAACACAGCGATACTGAAACCTGGTACCGGGTACACCAGGTAAACCTGCACGCAGCCTATTTGCTAACCCGTAGCGTTATGCCATTGCTCAAGGCCTCCAGCCGGGCCTCGCTGGTGTTTATGAGCGACGATAAACCAGGCGCCTACTGGGACGCCTACTCGGTCAGTAAGCAGGGCCTGGCGGCCATGGCGCAGTTACTCGCGAGCGAGTTTGAAGGTAGTTCGATACGGGTCAACAGTGTGAACCCGGGTAAAACCAGAACGGCTTTACAAATACTGGCCTTTCCGGCAGCGGATGACAATGACAGCTTGCCGCTGCCAGAGGATCATGCTCAATTATTCCTTTATTTGATGAGCGATGAATTACAGGAAAACGGGAAGATTTTCTCCCCACGGAGGATGTCGTAAAGGTTTGGTTTGTGTTTCCCATGGCGAATCCTCTATATCGCGAGCAGTAAAGTTGAAAACCAGGCACCTGAGAATCAACCAGTATCCGGAAGGTCTGAAAGTGATCATTTCCGCAAGACGGAGTCCTTTTGTCAATTTCTTCCTGTTGTTCTGGATGATTGGCTGGATCATTGGTGAAATAGAAATAACCGGCAATCTTATAAACTATGAAGCTGAGACTCCGGATGCATTTATGGTGTTCTGGGCAGTCGGTTGGACCCTCAGCGGACTGCTCGCGGTTTTTATCTGGCTTTACAACATGAAGGGCCGAGAAATTGTAAGCATTAGTGATAGTGAACTGATCCGTATAAGGCAATTTGTATTTTTCTCAAGGTCAAAAATATTCGCGACTGAATTGATTACCAATTTACGCCTGACCGACATCAATCCCTCCGCGCTCGATATGGGCGGTGGAATGGAATTCTGGGGACTGTCCGGGGGTACGCTAACTTTTGACTATGGGCCGGGTATTGAGAAATTTGGGCTGGGTATAGATGAGGATGAGGCACGTCAGGTCATCGGCGAAGTTAAAGCCCGATTCGAAAAATTTTAACCGCGGCGGACTATACACCTACCCGCCTGGTGCACCAGGACGGCGCTATTGATATTCGAGATAGAAATCAGCTTTATCGAGCAACTTTTCCAGCGATAGCAGGCATGCTTCAGACGGTGTCACGGACCACTGGCCATTAGTCTTGAGTTCGTACAGGTAATCGTCGCGTTGTAGATGAAAAACCACGGGTGTCGCATTCGCTGAACGGTGCAGCTCAAGGTCGGTGATCAATTTTTCAACCCCGGTAACAGCATCGCCATTCAGGTGAATATGCAACGCCCGGGCATGCTCGAAACGATAGTCTTCCAGCAACTGTACCCTGGCAGCACGTATTTTTATACCATTGTTAAAATCATCATAGGCAATGCCGCCATCGACGACCCAGATCGCATCTTTCTCAACAATATCCTCGATCTGCTGAAAAAGTTTAGGAACCACACGAACCTCTATCCTGCCACTTCGATCATCCAGCGTAACAAAGCCCTCGCGACCGTTGGGTCCATTTTTACTACGGATATCGACCACTAAGCCACAGACCCTTGTCTGTTGATCTCTGTGCCGATAATTGTTGGCCGGCGCCATGCCGGTATTCAGTTTGTCGAGCCAATGCGCGAAATTGGTCGAGCTGATCTGTGCAACCTCCTTTTCAACCATCGATAACGGATGGCCTGTAAGGAACAACCCCAGCGCCTCTTTTTCATGCATCAGGCGGGCCCTTTCGTCCCAGGCTTCACAATCCGGCAAGGGTCTGGCAACCTCTGCCGGGGCAATTTCAGCAAACATATCGGTCATTCCGGCATCGATGTTATTTTGCCGTTGTTCGGCTGACTGCAGGGCATAGGACAGATGCGCCATCAGCGCTGCCCGATTACTCGAGAAGCAATCCATTGCACCCGCCTTTATCAATGCCTCGATCACTTTTCGGTTGGACCGCGACGAATCGACACGCTCACAAAAATCATCCAGTGACCGGTATTCAACCTCCTTTCGACACCGAACAATGGTTTCAATTGCCGCTTGCCCTACGCCTTTTATGGCACCGAGCCCATAGAATACGAGACCCTCTGCGGAGGCGGTAAAGCGATAATTGGACTGATTAATATCGGGCGGTAACACGGTCAACTTCATCTCACGACATTCGTCGATCAGAGTCACAATCTTGTCGGTATTATCCAGGTCTGCCGACATGACCGCTGCCATAAACTCAGACGGGTAATGGGCCTTTAACCAGGCGGTCTGGTAAGACACCAGGGCGTAGGCAGCGGAGTGTGATTTGTTGAATCCGTAACCGGCAAATTTTTCCATCAGGTCGAAGATGTAGGTGGCATTATTCCGGTCGACATTATTGGCAACAGCACCCTCGGTAAAAATCTCGCGCTGCTTCTCCATCTCTTCGGGCTTTTTCTTTCCCATAGCGCGTCGCAGCATATCCGCGCCACCGAGCGTGTAGCCGGCCAGAACCTGGGCGATCTGCATGACTTGCTCCTGGTAGAGGATGACACCGTAAGTGGGCTTTAAAATCGCTTCCAGCGCCGGATGCGGGTATTCAACCTTTGACCGGCCATGTTTTCGATTGATAAAGTCGTCCACCATGCCCGACTGCAATGGACCCGGTCTGAACAGGGCCACCAGGGCGATAATGTCTTCAAATCTATCCGGGCGCAATCGCCGAATCAGATCTTTCATGCCACGTGATTCGAGTTGGAATACTGCCGTAGTCTGGTGCGCCCGGAGCAGTTTAAAGGTTGATTTGTCGGTTAACGAAATACGATCGATCTGCAGATTCTCTGAAGTTTTTCGTGAATTAACCGACTTCACCGTCCAGTCGATTATGGTCAGGGTTCGCAGACCGAGGAAGTCGAATTTCACCAGGCCAATCGCTTCGACGTCATCCTTGTCGAACTGCGACACCATGCCCGCACCACCCTGCTCGCAATATATCGGTGTAAAGTCGGTCAGATCACTGGGCGCGATTACCACGCCGCCCGCATGCTTACCCACATTACGGGTCAAGCCTTCCAGAGACAGGGCCATATCGATTAAAATCGTTACTTCTTCATCCTGCTCGTATAACTCGCGCAGCGCATCATCCTGATCAAGCGCTTTAGTCAGGGTAATACCGATCTCGAATGGAACCAGCTTCGCGATTCTGTCTACGAAACCGTAGGGGTGTGACATCACCCGACCCACATCCCTGATCACGGCCCTGGCCGCCATTGTGCCATAGGTGATAATTTGCGAGACCTGGTTACGACCATAATGATCGGCAACGTATTCGATCACCTCATCACGCCTGTCCATGCAAAAATCGATATCAAAATCGGGCATGGAGACGCGTTCCGGGTTTAGAAAACGCTCGAATAGCAGCTCGTATTCGAGCGGATCGAGGTCGGTTATCTTGAGTGCATAGGCTACCAGCGAACCGGCGCCCGAACCACGGCCTGGACCTACCGGAATACCATGTTGTTTGGCCCACTCGATGAAATCCATGACGATGAGAAAATAACCGGGGTATCCCATCGTCAAAATAACATCGATTTCGAGGCTAAGCCGATCGCTATAGACTTGCCGATCGATGACTTCTCCGTCTGCGCACTTTTCCTGTAGAAATTCCAGCCTTTTTTGCAGACCCAGTTCCGATACATGACGGAAAAAACTGTCGGTGGTAAAACCGTCGGGTACCGGATATTCGGGCAGATAATTTTGATTGAGGTTTAATTTAACATTGCAGGCGCGCGCAATATTGACGGAATTTTCGATCGCTTCCGGGATATCGGCAAACAGTTCAAGCATTTCATCACTACTGCGCAGATACTGTTGCGGTGAATAAATTCGAGGGCGCCGTTCGTCCTGCAAGGTATAACCGGTGCAAATACATACCCGTACCTCGTGCGCTTCGAAATCATCCGCGTTCATGAAACGCACATTGTTGGTAGCGACTACCGGCACCGCATACTGGCTCGAATACTCGACCGCCTGAGAAATATATTCTTCTTCGTAATGACGTCCCGTGCGTTGTAACTCGAGGAAAAAACGATCCTCGAATAGTTCGGTCCACTGCTTTAAGCAATCGACCGCGAGCGCCTGATTTTGCATTTTAAGGGCCTGTCCAATATCACCGTCCGGACCGGCAGAGAGCGCTATTAACCCAGTCGATGCCTGCCGTAGCCATTCAATATTAATCGTTGGTCGATCGGCAATCTGGCCTTCCAGGTAGGAGCGCGATACCAGGCGCTTGAGATTCAGATAGCCGACATCATCCTGACATAACAACACCAGCCGACTTAGCGAATCTTTACGCTGCGGATGCAGGACCCAGACCTCGGCTCCGAATATCGGTTTTACACCATTGCTGGTGGCGGCCTTGAACAACTTGACTATGGCAAATAGATTCGACTGGTCGGTGAGCGCGATAGCTGCCATACCGCGGTTTTTAACTTCATCGACCAGAGGTTTGATCCTTAAGGTACTATCAAGCAGAGAATACTCTGAATGCACGTGTAAGTGAACAAACTGGTCACTCATCCAGGGAGCCTCGCATCAATTCCCTGACCGGTTTGAAGCTTAGCCGGTGTATCGGTGAAACACCGAATTGTTTTAACAAATCGCGATGTAACCGGGTTGGATAGCCCTTGTGTCGCGCAAATTGATATTGAGGATATAACCGGTCGAGCGCCTGCATTTGCCGGTCACGGTATTGTTTCGCCAGTATCGAAGCAGCGGATATACAGGGTTCGTACAGGTCGCCTTTGACTATCGCCCGCAGGTTGAAACCGGAGATGTCGGGCACTCGATTGCCGTCGATTAAAACCTGTTGTGGTTCTGGATCGAGTCGAAGAATCGCCCTTTTCATCGCTAGCAAGCTTGCCTGTAATATATTGAATTCGTCGATTTCGGTGCAACTCGCCTCACCGATTGCCCAGGCGAGGGCTTCTTGCCTGATTTGATATTCGAGTTTCTCGCGTTTGGCCGTGCTGAGTCTTTTCGAATCGGTGAGCCCTTCAATAAAACCAGAAGGGTCCAGTATGACGGCTGCGGCAACCACCGAACCTGCCAGGGGGCCTCTTCCCGCCTCATCTACTCCAGCCACAAGTTTCGCTTTTGAAATATCATGCATATAATGCGCCGTCTAAAATGGCAATCTCACTATGTCCTGGTTATCCAAAACTGCAGCTGCTGGTTACTGTCGACAGCGCCCCGAATCGACACAAGCAAACCAGCGGACTTGCAACCAGCATTATAAATTTGCCGCCGATATTCTGGAAGTAACAATTCACAGTCTGGCTAAAAATCTGACCAACGGATCACCAAACGGATTTTCTCAGCGGACTATACCCCCACACGGTAATATACACTGTCCGATCGACCTGCTTCCAGCTATTCGCTTCTAATATGCCCGATAAACAACATATCATGATACTCGCCGGCGAAACTTCAGGTGACGCCCATGCAGCCGAAATGGTCGAACGCATCTGGCAAATGAATCCGGATATCAGGGTCAGCGGAATGGGTATGGGAGAAATGAAGCAGGCGGGCGTCGACGTGTTTTACGATTCATCGATTATCGCCGTCATGGGTTTGTTCGAAGTACTAAAACACTGGGGTGATATCAGGCGTGCGATGGCGATTGTGCGTGCGCGGCTCGACCAGACCCGCCCCGATTTACTGATCCTGGTTGACTATCCGGAGTTTAATTTGAAAATGGCCCATCACGCCCGTGACCTGGGCATCAAGGTGCTATTTTATATCAGCCCGCAAGTCTGGGCATGGCGGCCAAAACGTATCAACAAAATTGGACGCCGCATCGATCATATGGCCGTCATATTCAAGTTTGAAAAAGCATATTATGAGCGCGCCAATATTCCAGTCAGTTTTGTCGGACATCCGCTCGTGGACAAGGTCGTGAATACACGATCAAAACAAGAAGTTAAACTAAAACTGGGGCTGGATAAAGCTGCTCCGGTCATAGGTTTGTTCCCAGGCAGTCGTAATAGCGAGATAGATCGACTGTTGCCATTAATGCTGGAAACGGCAAAGCAGATGTCACGAAAAAATCCGCAGCTGGTTTTTGTTTTACCGGTAGCCGCGGCACTGGATTTCGAAGCAATACAAAGGCAATGCGATTCGTCAAAACTGAATATCCTGTTAACCCGGGATGACTTATACGGTTTGATCGCCTGTTGCGAAGCTATCATTTCCTGCTCCGGAACTGTAACCCTCGAAATTGCATTGCTTGGCGTACCAATGTGCATTGTTTATAAAATGTCCTCTCTGTCCTATCAGATACTGCGCCGCCTGATTACCATCCCTCATATTGGGCTGGTCAATATCATCGCTGGAAAATCGGTGGTTCGGGAATTTCTGCAGGCCGAGGCTACTGCCGAAAATATTAGCGCCGAGATGTTCAGGCTGATCGACGATCCCACTTATCGGCAACGAATCAAAGACGACCTGTTACTGGTTCGGGAAAATCTCGGAGAAGGCGATGGCTCAGGTAAAATGGCAAGGCTTGTGTTATCTTGCCTGAATAAAGTCAGGTTATCAAACACCTCGGTTTAGTGGAGCAGATATGGGTGTTAGTGAAGCACAATCCGAAGGCATCACAATGAGTGGTGGTGGTCTCTATTCACTCGCCACGACAGGTGCCAAAGATGTTATCGATGCGGCTACCCCGCTGGTACTAGACGCTATCGAGGCCTTGCCGCTAGACAGTATCGCAAATGGATTCACCCTGTCCGACATGGGTAGTGCAGATGCTGGTACTTCCCTGAGCATGATTGGCAAAGTCATAGATGCAGTCTCAAAACGTGTGCCCTCGGCACCAATCAGCGTTGTCTATACCGATCAGCCGCGCAATGATTTCAATGCGCTGATCACCAATGTTCATGGCCTTGGTCCATTCGAGACTTATCTGGAAAAAAGAGACAATGTCTATCCCCTGGTTTCGGGCACTTCTTTTTATCGCCAAATTATTCCTTCGAATAGTCTGAACCTCGGGTTTTCAGCCACAGCGATGCATTGGCTGAGTAAAAAAGTATGCAATATTTCAAACCATGTTCATGCCGTAGGTGCACAGGGTGCTGAATTAAAAGCTTTTCAAAAGCAGGCGTATAGCGACTGGCGTACGATTTTGATCCATCGTGCACACGAGTTGAAACCTGGCGGTCGGCTGGTATTGATCAATTTTGGCACCGACGATCAGGGACGTTTTCTGGGGAATACCGGCGGCATCAACATGTTTGATACATTCAGTGAAATCTGGTTATCGTTTCTAGATGCAAAGCGTATTACTCGTGAAGAATACGAGAATATGACGCTGCCACAATATTACCATTCTGTAGAAGAATTTTCGGCACCGTTGCTTAATCCTGACGAACCGGTATATCAGGCCGGTTTGCGGCTCGAGCACATCGATACTGGCATCGTAAAATGCCCTTTTGCCGAGGATTATCGCAGTCACGGTGATGCGCAGAAATTTGCCGAATCCTACATACCTACTATACGCAGCTGGAACGAAAGTATCTATTTCAACGCCCTGTCGACAGATCGGCCGATCGAAGCGCGTCGTGAAATTATCGAGGATTACTACGCTACCTACAAAGCCATGGTACGGGATAACCCTGAGGGGCACGGCATGGA
>JAPUFZ010000058.1 GCA_027293245.1 Gammaproteobacteria bacterium | reverse complement strand
CGGGATTTTGGGCGAGAGATCGCAGTGACCAGCGCCGCTCTGTGCTGAGAGTCATCGCGTGCTATGGCTTGAAGGAAGATAGCAGGTCAGGTGCGATGAGATCAGGCCACACACGGACTCTGGTCTATTCTTCGGGCTATGCTGCAGCCCGGGTGGTCCAACAAGACACTATTGTTGGACTCAGAGCTACCCGGATGATCCAGGATAAGGCGCAGTCCGCAGGGAATGGTCGCCTTTTCAAGGACTGCAACGCCGGTTTGGATCATCTCGCTAGCCCGCATTTCTCACCAGGGGGCGAGATGATCGGGCAGAGATTTGAATTTACAAGGGATTTACCGATGGAGCGGAATAACAGTCCGTATTTCCGACTGAGGAAAATTCCTTGTGGATTCAAAGATCAAGCGAGGGCTCGTCATCCTGGTGAGAAATGCGGGCTAGAACCAGAACAACTTCATATTAGACAAAGGAAAACAACACCAGGCCTTTAGTACTGGCCGGCATCCATGTAGAATCTCGGTTCATTTTTCAGTCAGGCGTCTGGGCCGGCCGTTATAAACACAGGTTTTAGTTGTTGAAACAAATCATCCACGATCTGATTGAGCAGGCGCTTGCGGGCCTTCAGCAGGCGCAACAGTTGCCGATCGACCTGCGAGCGAATATCCAGGTGACTCCCGCCAAGAACCACAAGCAGGGTGATTTTGCCAGCAATATTGCGATGATGCTGGCAAAGCAGGCTGGCATGCCGACACGTGATCTGGCAAAGCTGATTGTCGAGCAAATTGGCCGCAACGAAGCGATTGATAGAATTGAAGTCGCTGGCCCTGGTTTCATCAATTTCTTTGTTGCCAGTGATACCAGCCTGGCCGTAGTACGCGATATTTTGCAGCGAGGTGAAGCCTACGGTAAAAGCCAGTATGGCAAGGGTCAGAAAGTTCAGGTTGAATTTGTATCTGCCAATCCCACCGGACCGCTACACGTTGGCCATGGGCGTGGTGCCGCTTATGGCGCGACGCTTGCGGAGTTATTACGTTATATTGGTTATGATGTGCAGTGCGAGTATTACGTCAACGACGCGGGTCGTCAGATGGATATACTCGGCACCTCGACCTGGTTGCGTTATCTCGAACTCTGCGGTGTCGAAGTCGTTTTTCCGAGCAATGGCTACCAGGGCGATTACGTCTGGGATATAGCGGCGACGCTACATCGTCAATATGGCGATCGGTTCCAACGCAGTAATGAGCAGGTAATGAATAATGTGCATGCGGATGCACCCGGGGGAGACAGGGAAAAACATATCGATGACCTCATTGCCAACGCCAGGTCATTATTGGGTGAAGCGGACTACCGTACCGTATTTGATACCGCGCTGGATACGTTGGTCGATGTGATTCGGAAAGACCTGCACGCATTTGGTGTCGATTACGACAATTGGTTTTCGGAACGCTCACTCGCCGATAGCGGTGCGATAGACAACCTGATTCAGCGCCTGAGTGATAATGGCACTGTTTATAAGAAAGAGGGTGCCCTGTGGTTTCGTTCAACCGACTTTGGCGACGAAAAAGATCGGGTGGTAAAGCGTGAGAATGGACAAACCACTTATTTTGCCTCTGATATTGCCTATCATTTGAACAAGTTTGAACGTGGTTTTGAACACCTTATCAACATCTGGGGCGCGGATCATCATGGCTATATGGCGCGCGTAAAGGCATCGATGGCGGCGCTTGGCTACGATGCCGACAGGCTTGAAATACAACTGGTTCAGTTTGCCAACCTGTATGAAAAAGGCAAGAGGCTCTCAATGTCCACCCGTTCAGGTGAATTCGTTACCCTGCGAAAATTACGCGAAGACGTGGGCCAGGATGCCGCGCGCTTCTTTTACGTGATGCGCAAAGCCGACCAGCATATGGATTTTGACCTTGATCTGGCGCGTGAGCGATCGTCCGATAACCCGGTCTATTACCTGCAATACGCGCATGCGCGTATTTGCAGTGTCAAACGCCAATGTAAGGAAAAGGGCCTGACCCTGTCGCTCGAAAGTGCCAATTTAAGCCGGCTCGACAATTCCCACGAGCAGCAGCTGATCAAGCAGATCAGCCTTTATCCCGAGCGCGTACAAAACGCTGCGTTGCGCCGTGAACCACATATAGTGGTGAACTATCTGCGCGACCTCGCCAATCAGTTTCACTCCTGGTATAACGCTTTTCAATTCATCGTCGATGATGTCGAATTACGCGATGCGCGCATCGCACTGGCGACTGCAATCGGCCAGGTATTGCATAATGGGCTCAATTTAATGGGTGTTTCGGCGCCGGAAAAAATGTAATGACTGCAAAGCATTCAAGTTCTCCCTGGGTCTGGGTATCCCTGCTTTTATTACTTGGCATGTTCGCCGCCTTTGTGATTTTTCTCGATCAGAAGTTAGTTAAAGGCAATGAGTCGCCTGCAGCGGAGACCGCCCGGCAAAGCGGCGATAAACCAAGAATCGATTTTTACTCTGTTCTTCCAGGCCGCACCGTTGATATTCCGATATCGGAACAGGACCAGCAGGCCATTGAAAACCCATCGATCAATAATGCCGTTGCCGAAAACATAATACTGCAAGTAGGGTCATTCCAGAGTGCCACGGAGGCCGATAGTTTAAAAGCACAGCTGGCGTTTCTTGGCCTCGAAGCCGATATCAAATCGGCAGTGGTAAATGACGGCACCTGGTATCGGGTAATGCTGGGCCCGTTTGCGGCAAACAGTGAATTGTCTCGAACCATCAATCGATTGATCGAGAATGATATCGACTATATGCAGCGTAGCGCGAAACCCTAGTTTCAAAAAGCTACCCTACTATTCTCAATAGTCAACTGTACAAATCCCTCAATATCCACTCCGGAATGGCAGATTTTGCCCGCGTCAATGCGGCTTCGTGCTCGCGATAGTTCGGGCAATGGAACTCGACCAGTTGCCAGAATTTAGCCGAATGATTCATATGATGCCGGTGGCAGAGCTCATGGATGATCAGGTATTCAGCACTGGCCCGATCGACGAACAGCAACTGGTCGTTGAGGCTTATGGTGCCACTGGTCGAGCAACTGCCCCAGCGGGTTTTTTGGCTGCGAATACTGATCTTTTTATAATCAAGACCGGTCGCATGGGAAAGCCGCTGCAGCATCGGCGGTAGCAGTTGCCAGGCCTGGTTTCTGAGCCATAGCCGCAGTTGTTTAACGCTTTGTTGGTACCCACTATTGGTTATAATCAGGCAATCGCATTGACTCCGGTACTCTTGTTGATTGGAGTCATATACTACTTCAGTGAGACTGTTGGTAATCGCGAGATAAATTTCGCTGGGTAAAGCCGCGGCGCTAATGCGGTGCGCCTGTTTTTCCAGTTGTTTGCCGATCCATTCAGCGTGTTGATTCACCAGTTGCGGTACCGCTTTCTTTGGAAAGCGCACCGGGATGACCACTTCGAGTCCGCCGTAGGGTTTTATTTGCAATTTTGCGTATTTGGCTTTGCGTGATACACGCAGAGAATAATCAAACGCTTTAGTCATTCTTATAAACCACACATAAGTTCAATTTCAG
>JAPUFZ010000057.1 GCA_027293245.1 Gammaproteobacteria bacterium | reverse complement strand
GGGCTGATCGACTCGAATCGGATTATCGCGCCTGGGCTTAATTGTGCCAGTTTCGCTGTATCTAGTGTAATAACCGATCCTATTTTGGGGTAACCACCTATGGTTTGTCGATCATTCATTAAAACAATGGGCTGGCCATCGGCAGGAATCTGGATTGCGCCATGGGCGATGCCTTCAGACAACATGCCGACCATATCCGATTTTATCGCCTCGCCTTCAAGGCGAAAACCCATGCGATCGCAGCGGTCACTGACCCGGTATTCTGAATTAAAAAAACGCCATTGCTGGATCGGATCGAATGCATCTTGCTGATAACCAGCTACCACGCGCAGTGTCGCAGTTTTGCCGTATTGTGGCTGTTGTTCGCCGGTCAGGCAATAATGTTGTGATATTGAGGCCGAGGCACAGGGCAGGTGATCATCGACCTGCAATTTACCACCGTTGAGACCGCCTATTTTCTCTCGTACCACGGTCGCAGTGCTACCAAAGCTGGGTGCGATATCGAATCCACCGGCGACCGATAAATAGGCACGGGTACCGTTGGTGGTATAACCGAGTTCGATGATGTCGCCTTCGCGCACTGACTGAGTTTGCCATTGATTTATGGATTCCCCGTTGATCTTGCAAGCTATTTCAGCACCGGTTATGACGATACCGGTGTCGACGCCTGCTTCGAGGGATAACCCGCCAAAGCTGATTTCCAGAGCGCTGGCATTGATATCGTTGCCCAGCAGGCGATTAGCCCAGTCGAAGGCCAGTGTATCTAGCGGACCACCATTGGTAAGACCGAGATTAAACGCGCCAAAGCGTCCTCGGTCCTGAATCAGGGTTAGCAAACCAGGTTGCCGCACGGTAAATCCACTCATAATTCACCGCCTAAGGAGAGAAACTCCTCGCGATCTATGCCTTTGAATTGAATTCGATCACCGACCTGTACCGGCATGGATGGTTGTTTTTGCGGATCAAACATGCGTGTAGGGCAAAGACCAATCAAGTTCCATCCACCGGGTGACTGCGCCGGATATACCGCTGTTTGCCGGTCAGCAACAGCTACCGCACCCCGGGGTACCTTTTGTCGTGGAGTCGCGAGCCTCGGCGCTGCTATGCGTTCGTCTACCTCGCCAAGGTAGGCAAATCCCGGAGCGAAACCAATCGCATAGACGCGATATTCCTGCTGCTGGTGGATTTCGATGACCTGGTCGACGCTAATCTTACCGCGTTCGGCAATCACTTCCAGGTCCGGGCCACACTCGAGGTCATAATAAACCGGCAATACGATGAGCTCACCCACCTGTGATGGTTCCGAATCGAGGTTTGTTATAGCCTCGCGCAGCCGGCTTTTGGCTTCAAAAAGGTCACACTGATTGATATTAAAAATAACCAGCAGCGATGCATAAGAAGGCACCAGGTCGATAATAATATCGGCCATCTGCGTGCGTATATTGTTGACCGCAAGCTGGATCTGAGCGCTCACGGAGGCGCTGGTTGCATCGGCAAAATAGACGATTAAAGCGTCTTGCCCGGCGATTTCAACTTTCATACGCGGGGATCTCTACAAAAATTTCATTTTAAGAGTTACCCTCGATGGATGATATTGCGTATCTCGATGATTGCCGCGATACCCTCTTCATTATCGCCATGCACGCAAAGGGTATCCGGAGCCAGTTCCAGGGTATTACCACTGACAGAAGTTACGCTTCCCTCGCGACAAATTTGTTCGACCTGTTGCAGCATTTTCTCACGCGTGTGTACTGCACCCGGTTTTGAGCGAGATAGCAATTTACCGTCGTCGTCATAGCAACGGTCAGCGAAGGCTTCGAACCAGAGTTCAATACCATGCGCGCTCGCCTCCTGGCGATGCTGCTCCGCTTCGGGCGATGCCAGAAGTGTCAGGCGAAGCGGGCGATGATATTCGGCCATCGCCTCCATGATAGCAGTACGTACGTGCTGTTTTGCCATCATGTCGTTATAAAGGGCACCGTGAGGCTTAACATAGGCGAGTTGCATATCCTGGTTTCGTGCCATACCGTCTATTGCTGCAACCTGATAACTGACCATCGCGATGATTTCATCGGCGGAACAATGCATCGGACGTCTGCCGAAGCCGACCAGGTCGGGATAGGCCGGGTGTGCGCCCACCATGACGTTGTGCACCTTGGCCAGGGCCAGGGTATTCCTCATCACCAGGGGATCGCCACCGTGAAAACCACAGGCAATATTGGCCTGGTCGATATGAGGCATCACGTCTTCGTCGCGTCCCATTTTCCAGGACCCGTAGCTTTCTCCGAGATCACAGTTAAGTAGTAGCATCGAAATTCCTCGCTTTTACATTATAGCCAGTTGACTATTGGGTAAATCGGTCACTAACATACAGCCCGGGGAATGAGTAATACAAAAAGGTGGTTTAGCCTGTTCCAGCACCACCTGGGGTGTTACCCCACAGGCCCAGAACACGGGCACTTCATTTTCCCTGATGGTGACCGCATCCCCGAATTCGGGTGTATTGATGTCGGCAATACCGATTAAATCTGGATCGCCAAAATGAATCGGAGCACCATGTACAGCCGGGAAACGCGTGCATATCTGGATCGCTCGAATCGCATCGGATGGCAACATTGGACGCATGCTGACCACCATTTTTCCGCTGAAGCGTCCCGCTTCTGCACAGTCGATATGGGTACGATACATCGGCACGTTCACGCCCTCGGAGACGTTGCGAATTTCCAGGCCATCGGCGATTAACGCTTCCTCGAACGAAAACGAGCAGCCGAGTACGAAACTGACCAGATCGTCGCGCCAGTAATCGCTGATATCATTGACTTCCCGCTGTAATTCGCCGTCTTTAAATATTCTATAACTGGGGAGGTCGGTACGGATATCAAGGTCCGCACCCAGTTTGGCTAGGTTGAAATCACCCGGTTTCGAAGCAAGTCCTATCAATGGGCAGGGCTTCGGATTCAGCTGGCAAAACTGCAGAAAATCATTGGCCCAGTCGGCTGGCAGGATACATAGATTGCCTTGCACGTAACCCTTCGCATAACCGGAAGTATTGCCGCTGAATTCACCACTACGAATTTGCTTACGGAGTTCCAGAGGCGAAATATCCTGATTCATCACTAATCCTGAAAAAAATATGCCTACGATCGATAGTTTCAACAATATATGAGATACAGAGCCAATTCAATCGATGATCCATAACACATTGTCATAGATATCCTCTTAACTGGTGGAGACATGAATTGGTAACTTCCCCCCGAGCTAGCCTACGACTCCCCTCAACTATGCTTACCTAAAGCTCCTTAGCGGTATCGCGTAGTAAATTTTTTTGGATTTTGCCGGTGGCTGTTTTTGGTAGTTCGCCGAATATCACCTTTTTCGGTCTTTTGAAGCGCGCCATGTTTTCTTTGCAAAACTCAATGAGTTCGGATTCGCTGGCCTCTGCATTTGTTTTCAATTCAATGAATGCACAGGGCACCTCACCCCATTT
>JAPUFZ010000056.1 GCA_027293245.1 Gammaproteobacteria bacterium | reverse complement strand
GATCGCGTCAGATGAATTGAGGATTAACAGGATCACCGGGACTGCGATCAGGCCGAAGCCGATTGCGGTTGCTGACTGGATGGTTGCGGCTAGCAGGGTGACGATTGAGAGGTAGATCCAGTCCATTTTTTTGTTATTTTGTTTGGTGGGGGTTGGTACTTTATCATGAGTGTTGGGTTATGTGTTAGGGGTCAGAGCTGAAGGCTTGACTTCGATCGATAGTGTGTGGGGTCAGAGCTGAAGGTCTGACCCCGGTCGAGTCTAGGTGTGTTGATTCAGCATCGATTCAAAGTCGTCCCGGTTCATTTCTATTGCGCCCAGTGAGGTCAGGTGTGGGGTCGGTAACTGGCAGTCGATCATTTCATAAGAACCTGAATCTATTGCAAATTTCAGGCAGAGCTTGGATGCATTGGCTACCCGGCTGAACATCGATTCTCCAAAGAAAACCCGGCCGAGAGTAATTCCATACAGACCTCCGACCAATTAGTCTTCGGCATCCCAGCATTCGATCGAGCTGGCAAACCCTGCCCGATGCATATCGATATAGGCTTCGACCATTGCTTCGATAATCCAGGTACCGGGCTGGTCTTCTCGTGGTGCCGCACAATCTCGAATAACGGTTTCGAAGGCCTGGTTCTGAGTGATTCGATACCGGTTCTGTCGGCACAATTTATTCAGGCTTTTACTGCTATGAAAGTTTACCGGTAACAGCACGGTTCGCGGCGCAGGTGACCACCAGAGGATCGGTTCGTTTTCACTGAACCAGGGGAAAATACCCTGCCGATAGGCGACCAGTAACCAGTCGACACTTAGTTTTCCGCCGGCGGCAAGCAAGCCCCTGGGTTCATCCAGGACCATGGCGGTATCCGGAAAGTAGGGTGGATCGCTTGAGTCGAGCCAGGGAATCATTATTAAAGTAGTTTACTTGGGATAATTATGTTAATTAACATATGGTTATAAAATATAGTTAATCTAATTTATTACTCTAAGAATCTGGCTTTTGTGGCTCATTTATCATTCTCGGTCTTGCGATAAGGAGAATGCTGCATCAATTGCGCCTGATAGTCCTCTATATACTGTAGCTCCTGTTTCAGAAAACCGGCAATCGCCCGACGAAATTCGATCTGGGCAATCCAGTGACCGGACCAGGTTTTGCGCGGCAGAAATCCGCGGCTTAGCTTGTGTGGGCCCTGGGCGCCTGGGTCGAACCATTCGAGTTGATTGGCGATACAGTATTCTATGCCCTGGTAATAACAACACTCGAAATGCAAATCACGCGCGAAGCTTTCACAGCCCCAGACACGCCCGTATAAATGCGTATCGCTTCGAAAAAACAACGAGGTTGCGATTATTTCACCCTGGTCGCGAACCAGAACGGCCAGCACCTGGTTTTTTAAAGTATCGCCAAGATGCTGAAAAAATTCCGGGCTCAGGGTCGCCATGCCGTATTTGCGCTCGTATATGCCGGCGTACAATTGATGAATTCTGCGCCAGTCTTTCGCCTCGATGTGGTCGCCCGCCTGCATGGTGATATCAAAGCCATGCGCATGGGCGCAACGTCGTTCCTTGCGTATGTTTTTGCGCTTGCGTGAACTTAGAGCGCCGAGAAAGTCGTCAAAGTCCCGGTACTGTGCATTTTGCCAGTGAAACTGAATATCGGATCGCAGCATAATCGCCTGGTTATCGAGCGATCTTAGAATAGATTCGCGCGTGAACAGGATATGCCAGGAACTCAGACGATGTTTTTCACAAAATGTGATCACCGCGCGGCACAGTAGCTGGCGACAGTCCTGACGGCTAGCCTCATCGGTGAGCAGTGTTCGATTGATTAAGAATCGTTCGCCTGTCGCCGGCGTGTAGGGTATGGCGGTTACCAGCTTCGGATAATAGTCCAGTCCACTGCGTTCATAAGCCTGAGCCCAGGCGTTGTCAAAAACCAGCTCGCCATAAGAATTAGTCTTGATATAGCAGGGCAGAGCGGCCGCTAATGTGTTGCCCTGGTAAATTGTGAAATAGACCGGGTGCCAGCCAAATGGCTCGAGGCAGTTATGCTGTTCGAGGCCATATACAAAAGCATGCTTGCTGAAAGGATAGTTCGACTCGCCCAGCAGGTCCCAGTGCGATGCATCGACTTCTGCCAGGCTGTGACTGACTATGACCTTCATGCAATATATGGGTCAGCCCTTGCCCTTCGCGTCGAGATACTTTTCCGCATCGAGCGCTGCCATGCATCCGGTTCCCGCCGAGGTGACTGCCTGCCGGTAGACGTGGTCGGTGACATCGCCGGCGGCGAATACACCCTCGACGCTGGTCGCCGTGGCATCCCCGGCAGATCCGCTCTTGACGCTGATATAACCATTCACCATATCGAGCTGATCTTTGAAAATATCGGTATTGGGCTTGTGTCCGATCGCAATAAAAATACCGGAAAGGTCGAGTTCTTTGGTCGAGTCATCCTGTACATTACGAATGCGCAGTCCGGTAACACCGGATTCGTCACCCAGCGCCTCGTCGAATACGTTGAACCATTCGATATTGATGTTGCCGTTTTCGGCTTTTTCGAACAAGTGGTCCTGCAGAATTTTTTCCGAGCGCAGCTCGTCGCGGCGATGGACCAGGGTCACGTGACTGGCGATATTGGAAAGGTAGAGTGCTTCCTCAACCGCAGTGCTGCCACCACCGATAACCGCAACATTTTGATTTTTAAAGAAAAAACCATCGCAGGTAGCACAGGCTGAAACCCCCTTGCCCTGGAATTTCGCTTCCGAGGGTTCACCCAGGTACATGGCGCTGGCGCCAGTGGCGATAATCAGCGCGTCGCAGGTGTATTCGGCGCTGTCGCCGATCAGTCGTTTCGGTGTCTCGCCCAGGAATAGGGTATTGATATGGTCGAATACCACCTCGGTATCGAAACGCTCGGCGTGCGCCTGCATGCGTTGCATCAACACGGGACCGGTCAAACCCTCAACGTCACCCGGCCAGTTATCGACCTCGACCGTGGTCATTAACTGACCACCTGCTTCGACCCCGGTAATCACCAGTGGCTTCAGGTTTGCACGCGCCGCGTAAACGGCGGCGGCGTAGCCGGCAGGTCCTGAGCCTAAGATAATAGCGCGATGATGTTTTTTGTCGGACATAAAACTTCCTGAATTCGGTTGGTGAATTAAATGGCAGCTAATAGTAGGGGTTTGGGCTTTAATGTAAATACGTAATTGTGACTATTAGTAGGTGGGAGCGAACAGGCTGTTTTCAAGTTCGCTACCGCCCATATCGTCATGCAGGCTCGACCCGGTATCCACCAGGCAGAACCACTTGAAGTAATGCTGGCTTCGATTTTAATGGATACCGGCTCGGGGGCCGGCATGACGGGGCTCGGGGGCCGGCATGACGGGGGTTGGGGGGTATGACGGGATGAGGCATGGCGAAACGGACCGGGGTGAAGGGACTGGAGTGAATAGTTCATAGATTCATATTGTATCTGGTTGATTAACTGCCTAATCATGTAGAAAGGGTGGATTAGTTTTCACGATGTATTTTAGTGGCTCAGGCAAAAATAAAATCGAGGCCGGGTACTCAGGATCAAAAACTGATATTCGCCGAACACATGAACCAGCGCTTACGCGAAGCAGGCATGCTGATATCGTTTGCGGTGGCCACCTATATCCTGGTCGCACTGTATAGCTACGATGCCCAGGACGCGGCCTGGTCGCATAGTGGCAGTAACGGCGATATCCATAATTATGCTGGTGTTGCCGGTGCCTGGATAGCCGATTTATCCTTTTACCTGTTCGGCTTTCTGGCCTTCCTGTTACCGATCATGATTTATTACAATGGCGTCATCCTGGTCAGGACCCGCAACGCCAGCGCCGAAGAACGTTATCAGTTGCTGGTGATACGCTGGAGTGGTTTCGTCATCACGTTGATTTCCGGCTGCGCTTTATCGAGTTTGAATTTTGGCGTCGACCCGGGTGCGATGCCGGCGGACGCCGGTGGCATACTCGGACAGATCACCGGCAACTATTTCTCCCAGGGACTCGGTTTTCTCGGTGCCACGGTATTGCATCTGGCGCTGTTTCTTGCCGGTCTGACCCTGTTCTCAGGGATTTCCTGGCTCGCCGTGGCTGACAATATCGGTAAATATACGCTGCTGCTGATCGACGCGATTTTCGATCGCTACCATATGATCAGGGACCACGCCGAGGGCCAACGTAATCGCTCCCAGCGTGAGCAGGTATTTAGCGTTCAACAAAAGAAGCAGGAAAAACGTAAACCGGTGAAGATTGAGCCGGTGGTGATGCAGGTCGAGCAAAGTGGGCGGGTTGAAAAAGAAAAGCAAATCCCGCTGTTTCATTCCAACAATAATGCTCGTGATTCGATTCCACCCCTGGCCCTGCTGGATGATCCAAAAGCAAGGATAGCCGGGTATAGTGAATCGGCACTCGAGGCCATGTCACAGCAACTGGAATTGAAACTGCTGGACTTCGGTATCGAAGTCCAGGTCGAATCGGTGCACCCGGGCCCGGTGATTACGCGGTTTGAAATACTGCCGGCGCCGGGTGTTAAAGTGAATCAAATCAGTAACCTGGCCAAGGACCTGGCTCGCTCTCTGTCGGTAAGCGCGGTGCGTGTGGTGGAGATAATTCCCGGCAAATCGGTGATGGGACTGGAGATACCGAACGAACACCGTGAACTGGTGGTGTTAAGCGAAATCCTGCGTTCGAGTAGTTTCGACAAGTCGCATTCTCCGTTGACACTGGCCCTGGGTAAGGATATCAGTGGTAACGCCGTGGTCGCCGACCTGGCCAAAATGCCGCATTTACTGGTTGCCGGCACCACCGGGTCGGGAAAATCCGTCGCCATCAATGCCATGCTGCTGAGCCTGCTGTACAAGGCCACACCCAAAGAAGTACGCCTGATACTAATCGACCCTAAGATGCTGGAACTGAATATTTACGAGGGCATTCCGCATTTAATCGCACCGGTGGTCACCGACATGAAGGAAGCCGCCAACGCGCTGCGCTGGTGCGTGGCCGAAATGGAACGCCGTTATCGGCTGATGGCTTCGCTGGGTGTGCGTAATATTTCCGGGTATAACCGCAAGATTAAGGAAGCCCGGCAAGCCGGTAGATCAATTAAGGATCCGCTGTTTGACAAAAAACAGTTGCTGTTAAACCCCGACGCTGAACCCGAAGAGCTGGAGACCCTGCCGTATATCGTTGTCGTAGTCGATGAATTCGCTGACATGATGATGGTGGTCGGTAAAAAGGTAGAGGAACTCATTGCCCGGCTGGCGCAGAAGGCGAGGGCCTCGGGCGTGCATTTATTACTGGCCACGCAGCGGCCGTCGGTGGATGTTATTACCGGTTTAATCAAATCCAATATTCCGACACGTATTGCCTTTCAAGTATCTTCTAAGGTGGATTCGCGCACCATTCTTGACCAGATGGGAGCCGAGACGCTACTCGGCCATGGCGATATGCTTTATCTACCACCCGGCACCAGCGTGCCGGTAAGGATTCACGGTGCATTCGTCGATGACCATGAAGTCCACGCGGTGATCGAAGCGATCAAAAAATCAGGTAAACCGAACTACATCGATAACGTACTCGAAGAATCGCTAAGCCCGGTATTACCCGGCGAAGCGGCCAGGGATTCGAATGGTGGGGAAGCCGACCCACTGTACGACGAGGCAGTCGCGGTGGTGACGGAGACCCGCAAGGCATCGATATCCTATGTTCAGCGCCGACTCAAAATTGGCTACAACCGGGCCGCTCGAATGATCGAGGAAATGGAGACCAGTGGCGTGGTCTCGATGGTGCAGGCGAATGGCAGCAGGGAAGTGCTGGCGCCGCCACCGCCAGGGGAATAGAGGGGGTTTGTTTATGAATCTGTATTCGTTTGTCAGGCAGGTAGGGGTCAGAGCTAAAGATCTGACCCCGGTCATGTTTCGGATAGGGGTCAGAGCTAAAGATCTGACCCCGGTCGGGCTTTTATTGCTAAGCCTGGTGGCCATGCCGGCATTTGCGCAATCTGCGGAACAGCGTCTGAACGACGCGCTTGCTAACCTCGACAACTTAACCGCTGAATTCAAGAACTCCGTGCGCGACGATGACAAGAAAATCGTGCAGCAAAGCAGCGGTACTCTGGCGATCCAGCGGCCGGGTAAGTTTTCCTGGATTTATACAGAGCCATACGAACAGCAAATCATTGCCGATGGCGAAGAACTCTGGATTTACGATGTCGACCTCGACCAGGTCACGGTGAGGCCAGGCTGGTCTCAATCGGCCTCACCGTGACCTGGTCCATGTCGTGGTCG
>JAPUFZ010000055.1 GCA_027293245.1 Gammaproteobacteria bacterium | reverse complement strand
ACCAGATCATCGGCCAGCCAAATGGGGCCAACTAATTCGTTGCCGTAATCAATGTTGGGGGTGGCTGCAACCAGGTGCAGGAATGAGGCCGTACCGAAGGAGGACTCAAGAAAGGTGCCGCCGTAGCAGGCCACCCCTGAGGCTGCAGCGATGGCGGCAATTTGCTGACAGACAAGCAGACCGCCAGACTTTAAGGGCTTTAAGGAGATTGCGTCGGCCGCCGCCAGGTTAACTAGATCCAGCGTATCCTGAATGGTGCGTACCGATTCATCCGCCAAAATAGGCATCTTGATCATTTCACGAACCCGGGCCATGCCCGACCGGTTCCAGGCCTGCATAGGCTGTTCAATCATCAACATTCCGTTATCTTCCAGTTCCGGTAACAGGCGCCGTGCCTGGCTTTCATCCCAAACCGCATTCAGGTCGCCGAACACAGTGGCTTTATCGCAAAGCCCTTTGCACAGCTCACCGAGATAGTGGACGTCGTCTTGCGGTGACATATAGCCCATTTTCACTTTAAAGTCGTGGGCAATATTGTCGGCCATTAGCTGCTCGGCCTCAGCGATGTCCGCCTTGGGATCCCCCATGGCCAGCGGCCAATTGATACGGGAAGAGTCCCGATAAAGCCCGCCGAACAACTGATAAACCGGCACATCCAGAGCGCGCCCCTTCAGGTCCAACAGACTCATTTCAATGGCGGCCTTGGCAAATGTGTTGTTCACTGCCACCTTGTCCATCTTCCCCATAATGTAACTGATATTGAGCGCGTCTTCTCCCACCAGACAGGGGGCTAAATATTCATCGATCATCACCTTGATAGTTTCGATGGCTTCCCCCGCCCACCAGGGGCCGCCCGGCGTGGTGGCCTCGCCAATCCCCATCAGCCCATTGGCGCTATAGATGCGCACTAACAGATAGGCTTTGTTGGTAATTGAGGTGGCTGAAAATTTGTGGATTCGTTTCAGCGGTAAATCCACTATTTGCGTTTCAACTTTTTGAATAATTTCCGCATTCATTACTACAAGCCTTTTAAAAATAATTAACCAGCCTCGAAAGTGCTGGGCGCTACACTAAGGGCGAACACCGTGGTAGGCATCGGTCAGCAACTTGATGACCCCTTCTTTGGTTACAGGCGCCGGATTCGCGTAGGGGTTTTGTGTCGCAATATCCGCGGCCTTTTCAATATCGTTTTCTTCAAAACCCAAATCTTTCAGCCCACTCTTAGCGCCAATAGATCGGTTCAGGTCATACAAACCCTGGGCCGCATCTTCCGTACCCATAGCGCGACAAATGCGTTGCATGGCTTCGGGGGTAGCTTCGGCGTTATAACGCGTGGCGTAAGGCAGAATGATGGTATGTACATCCGCGTGGGGAAGATCAAAGCTACCGCCCAGGGTGTGACACAGTTTGTGGTGTAGCGACATGCCCACAGCCGCCAAGGCACTACCCGCCAGATAGGCTCCGTAGAGTGCTTTAGCCCGAGCGTCTTTGTTACCGGGCTCGTTCACGACTGTGGCCAGGCTTGAACTGAGCGCATTGATGCCCTCTTCGGCAATTAAACTGGTAATAGGGTTGGCGTCTGGTGCGTAGAGCGCTTCAACGCAGTGGGCGATGGCATTCACCCCACTGGGGCCGGAAATAAAAGGCGGCAGTGACAGGGTGAGATCAGGGTCGTAAATCACCGACGTTGGCAGCACGCGCGGGTCACGGCCGGTTTTTTTAATACCGTTTTCAGTTAAACCCCAAATGGGTGTCATCTCTGATCCGGCATAGGTGGTGGGTATAGCCACAATGAGCAAATCGGAGCGCAGTGCCAGAGCCTTGCCCAGGCCGGTAGTGGAACCACCACCAATACCCACCACACAATCTACATTTGCTGCTTCGGCAACATCCAACGCCTGATCGACTACGTCAGTGGGCACATGCATGGTCGCTTGATTGAAGGAGGCAACCCAGCGATCGCCAATCAATTCTTTGATCATTTCCCCTTGATCTATCTGTTCAGGGGTAGTCAACACCAGCACCCGACTGCAACCCAGCCGATCGATTTCATCGGCCAGTGACTGAAGCTTGCCGGCACCGAATATAATATGGCCGGGCAGTGCATTATAGGTAAATTCATTCATAACAATCTCGTCCCCAAATGGGTAGCTATCGCTTTAACTCTTACTTTGACCATCGGTTAATAGTCACGATGGAGCGCTAACAGTTAAAGACCTTTAATAAAAGCCTCTTAAGCAAAGACTTACTGGCTTATCACCTGCAAACACACGGCAAGAGAATCTTCGGCATTCTTGCGCAAAGTGTCGTCGTCACTGTCCAGATGCGCCAGGAAACCGTGGCCAGACTTGTGGTAAACATGCGCATCGAGTGCCTTATTGGACTGGGCAAGTTTAGCCGCCTTGGCCGTATTCTCGCGGCCGGCGCTGTCATCGGAGTCCCCCAATAACAGCGTAACCGGTTTAGTCACCTGAGCCAGATAATCCAGCGGTATCTCAATCCCGTCCTCGTTGGGCAGACCGGCCGGGAAGGGGTAGTAACCCACCAGATTAACGGGGACGTTACGCCGGGCCAGCTCTAGCACATAATTCCCACCCAAACAAAATCCAACGACCGCGCTTATTTCCTGGCTTTTAACATGGGCTTCCAGCATATCGCACACCCGACGATCGCGTAACAGGTGGCGACGCTCAAAAGCCGCCTCCCGGGTGACCTCCTTTAGCTCGCCGAGATCGCTAAACAGGTCAATCAGATGCGCCTGCCAGCCCTTGCTTGTCAGGTAAGTGGCAAAGCTCTGGTAAAATGCATTGCAACCGTAAATATCGGTCAAAATCATTACCCGTTTGTTGGCGGCTCCGGGGTCACGCCCTTCAATTTGGGAGTCAAACTCCCAATACTTGAGTCCTTCGGCCTCTTTGCGTTGGTAAGTTCCCGGTGCGGGCAGCGCACCGAGTTTATCGTTGTGACACATCCAAATTCTCCTTTACCTTTTCGTCTATATTTTTTGACTTGGGATTTCTGTACGGTTACTCAGCGGCATCGCGAACAATATCCAGCAACAAACCGATTTCGTTGCACTCACCGGTTTTAATCAGGTGAAAAAAGCCGGCACGGTATTCATCGAAAGTCACTTCCTTATCTCGCAGCACCGATCTCACGGTGTCTACGATGTCCATCACTATGTCTCTCCGGCGTTCGTTCATGTTGCTTCCCCGCCCTGTCCAGTGAATCGTAAGATATTGAGTCTGTTGAAACGAATCCAATACTGAATTTCACTGGCCTATCAGACAGCAGCGTCCAATACAAAGTTTTTGGTGATAACTTTTACGCCGTTCTCAGTGGTAAATCGGAGAACAAGCTCGTCGCATACCCCAGTACAGCAATCACTGTCGACATACTCTTCGCCCTCGAAATAGACCTGAGTAATATGCTCTAACAGTCCTTCCCCGCGGGCCTTGAAATGGAGATGTGCTGGGCGCCAGGAGTGTTTGCCTAGCGCAGTGAGTATCTCACCC
>JAPUFZ010000054.1 GCA_027293245.1 Gammaproteobacteria bacterium | reverse complement strand
CAGGGGGGCTTGCGTTGCACTGATTTCGAACGCACAACCTTGATTGGGATACGCGCAAGCTTGTCGGCACCTTTGAGTTTTACGCCCTGTACTACCTGATTCTTTCTATCCACGTTTGATATTCCCCATTAATAGTTGCGCGAGTTCCCGTCCTGCCTGTTCAGTTTCAATTGAAATGCCTAAATCTATCATTTGGGTAACCGCCTGTCCCCTCAGGCCACAGGGATTGATGCCGTTAAAAGGACTCAAATCCATATCGACATTAAGACACAGGCCATGATAACAACATCCCTTTCGTATGCGCAATCCAAGCGCGGCTATCTTGGCCTGGTTTACGTAAACGCCGGGGGCATTTTTGCGAGCAAACGCCTCGATGCCATATCGGCCGAGGAATTCAACCACCGACAATTCGATAGCAGTTACCAGGGTTCGTACGCCCAGGCCCAGGCGAGTTAAATTGAGCAGGCAGTACAATACCAGTTGCCCCGGACCATGGTAGGTCACCTGACCACCACGATCGATTTGAATGACGGGAATACTGCCGGTATCGAGCAAATGCTCGGGTTTACCATTGTGCCCCTGGGTAAACACCGGTGCGTGCTCGGTAATCCACAACTCATCTGCCGTATCCAGATCACGAGCAGCGGTAAAATATTTCATCTCTTCCCAGGTTTGCAGATAATCCGTTAGTCCCAGGTATTTAATCAAGATTGGTTCGGATCGAAACATCGCCAATACTCATCGCCCATACTATTCAGTAGTACTAAAGTGACATCACCACATGTTCGCAATCATATAAGTCCTGATAAATTTCCTCTAGCTGCTTTTGGCTATAGATGGTAAAGGTAATTGTCAGGGCGACGTAAGTTCCAGCTTTACTGGTTCGCCTGCTGATCGCAAAATGCTCGGCCTGCGGGCAGCGTTTTTTTATCAGGCCCAATACGATATCTTCAAATTGCTGCGACTGAGTACCAAACACCTTTAACGGGAACCGGCTGGGGTACTCGATTAATTCCAGTGCGGAACGGGGCTTTAGCTGGTTTTCAGCCATCAGGAGCTCGCATCACCTTAAGCTTGTAGTCCTGATATAGCTGTATGATTTGTTGCCAGACGATGCCTGGACGACCTATTCCTACCGCGTGTCGATTCAAAGTAACTACGGGCAAAATTTCCCGGGTTGATGAACTCAACCAGATTTCATCCGCCTGATGTAATTCATCTTCGCCAATTTCTTTTTCCCGGCAGATAATATTATTCTGTTGACAAAGTTCGATGACTATTTCACGGGTAATACCACCGAGCATGTACCGACTCTTTGGCGGGGTTATGACAATTTCGTCCTTGACGATAAACAGGTTACTTTGCGAACCTTCGATCGCCAGATTATCACGAATTAAAATCGCCTCACTGGCATCCATGTCCCGGGCCTTTTTCAGCAATAGCGCGTTTGGCAACAGATTAGTGGTCTTGATATAACAATCGCTCCAGCGCGTATCCTGCAAGACAACGGCCCTGGCTCCGGCGGTGGCTGTATCCTGTGCCGTATATACCTGTTCACTGCAAGTCACAAGGACATTTGGCTCTATATCGTCCGGCCAGGCGTGATCGCGTCTCGCCATCGTGCCCCGTGTCAGCTGCAGGTAAATGACGCTATCGGCATTCGGGTAATTATTCTCAATCAGCCTGGATATAATTTTGAGCCAGGCCGCGTGTGCGAGGGGATTGGGGATTTCGATTGCGTCGAGACTGTCCTGTAATCGCGACAGGTGGGCCTTGCCGCGCAGCAACTTACCAGAATATACCGGAATAACCTCGTATATGCCGTCACCAAACATGAAGCCTCGATCGAATACTGATATCCTGGCTTCATCAACGGCGACATATTCGCCGTTCAGATAAAGTATCCCTAACATTACTATCTAAACATTAATTTAATACTATCGAGGGCTTTAACCAGTAATCCACCATCATTGATGGCCTGGGTCGCGACAATATTTTCATTGACGATGACTTCGTCGTCGAGCTTAACCGTAACCATGCCTAATTCCTGGCCAAGCCTGATCGGTGCAGAAATTTCGCTATCTATTTCCATCGCGGCTTCCAGTTCCTGGTAACGGCCACGCGGTATGGTGATATGAATATCGTTGGCGACACCCATGGCCACCTGTTCCCGGTCCCCATACCAGACGCGCGCGGTTTTCAGGACTTCGTTTGCTCGATAGAGTCGGTGGGTTTCGAAAAATCGATATCCGTAGTTCAGTAGCGCCTGGCTACTTTGAGTCCGCGCCTTATCTGAACTGGCGCCAATCACTACCGAAATCAGGCGCATTTTGCCTCGTAAGGCTGAAGCCACCAGACAGTACCCGGCCGCCTCGGTGTGACCTGTTTTCACACCGTCTACCGTGTCATCGCGCCATAACAGCCGGTTGCGGTTGTACTGGCGAATTTCATTGAAGGTATATTCCTTCTCCTTATAGATCCGATAAGTCTCGGGGAAGTCGCGAATCACGGCCCGGGTCAATATGGCAATATCCCGCGCGCTACTATAGTGCCCTTCGACAGGCCATCCGGTCGCATTTTTGAAACTGGTGTTAGTCATTCCCAAAAGCCCGGCCTGATGATTCATATAGCCGGCAAAGGCTGATTCCGAGCCGGCGACGTGCTCAGCCAGTGCGATGCTGGCATCGTTGCCCGATTGAATAATCAGTCCCTTAAGCAAATCCGCTACTGTTATTTGCCGACCGACTTCGACAAACATTTTCGAGCCCTTCATGCGCCATGCCTTTTCGCTTATTGTTACCAGCTCATCAGCCGTTATATCACCATCGGCAATCGCCTTGTCGACCAGGTAGGCAGTCATCAATTTGGTAATACTCGCGGGCTCAATATGCTTGTCAGGATTTTTCTCAGCCAGCACTCGACCGCTGTCAAAATCGAGCAGAAAATAACTATCTGCTTTCAGCGAAGGTGGATCAGGTATTGGTTTCGGCGCGGCCCCGACAGCGGTGCTGAGCAAGGCAAAAAGAATTAAAAAGCTAATCTTGTCAATCTTCATTTTATTGCAGTGTATCGATTGATTAATTGAGACGCGATTGTAGCGGTCAGCCCAGGTGGTAACAAGCAGTATTGGTTGACTCCCTGGCTTACAGTACTGGTTCAATCCTTGACGACGATACGCGCGGTGACGAAGCCCTTACCCTTCAGTCGGCGGATGATTGCATTGGCTTCATCGATATCATAAAGCGGACCTAATCGCACCCGGAAAAACAGGCCGCTGCTGGTTTTTAATTCAGAAATTAACACCGCGCGTTCATTCGCGTCCTGCAACTCACGCATCAGGTTCATTGCATTGAATTCCAGTCCAAAAGAACCGACCTGAATAAATAACGGGACGCCTTCGCCCGGGTCATCGGGTAAGGGTATGGAGCGAACAACCGACACTGTATTTATCCGGCCCTGACGTAATGCCGCTATCTCGACCCTGGCTGTACCCGGGCCGGTAATACCAATTTTTTGAGCTGCCGAATATGACAAATCTATGACTCGGCCTTCTACGAATGGGCCCCGATCGTTAACCTTTACGATTACTGAACGCCCGTTGGACAGATTTTTCACGCGCACGTAAACGGGTATTGGCAAGGTTTTGTGTGCTGCCGTCATCGCGTACATATTGTAAACTTCACCACTTGAGGTTTTCCTGCCATGGAATTTTTTTCCATACCAGGAAGCGATGCCACGCTGTTTGAAGCCGTCCGCATTATTAAGCACATAATAACGCTTACCTGCTACCACATAAGACGAAGGATTGCCATTTTTCGACTTGCTGGTATGCGGGACACGGTTAACCTCAACACCGCTGCCACGATCACCAATCGGCACTCCGAAAGTACAGGCCGACAAGCTGACAACAATATATCCGATAACAATGGAGCGCCTGAACATCTTTAACCCCGTTCCATCCTGGCTTTGATCAATAACGACAGCTGATAAACCGCCATTGCGTATAGCTCGCTGTGATTGTATCGAGTGATAACATAAAAATTCTGTAATCCGGCCCAGTACTCAGGCTGATTCCTCTGTTCCAGCTTAACCAGTGCCACTGCGGTGTCCGGGTCGAGTAGGGTATTTGACTGCAAACCATTTTGCGCCAGGTCAGACCACTTATAAACCGGCTTGACGCCGGGCTCGAG
>JAPUFZ010000053.1 GCA_027293245.1 Gammaproteobacteria bacterium | reverse complement strand
TATTTTTCAGATTTGGCTTCCTGATTATTGCGGCATAAGAAAGCACCGTAATTATTAGCCGCCTGCGAATCATTCGGGTCGAGTGAGGTTGCCTTTTCGTAATGGTAGGCTGCCTTGTCCTTAATTAAAAGGCGATCCTGTAATATCGCATAGGCATTATGCGCAGAGGATGACTTTGGATTCTGTCGCAAGGCTTTGAGTAGCTTTTCATTTGCCACTTCAAGATTGTTTTGTTGCAGATAACCTATTCCTAATTGCACGTTGATGGCGCTGGCTTTTTCCATATCGGTAGGTCCCGGGTCGACCGCGACACAGGACAGCAACAGGGGAACTAGTAAAAATGTGAGCCTCTTAATGTGCATGAGACACTCGACCGATTTCACTCAGGCTCAACTGATATTTTTGACTTCTGCGACTTCTGTCTTTGAACTGGCCGACCAGTTGACCGCAGGCGGCATCAATATCTTCCCCTCTGGCTCGCCGTGTAACGGTGATGATACCCTTGCTCGATACGTACTCCCTGAACCGATCGATGGTTTCCTTGTCTGAGCATTGGTAAATCGCATGCGGGTAGGAGTTGAACGGGATCAAGTTCAATTTACAGGGAATATTACCGATCTGCTTCACCAGTTCCCTGGCGTGTTCAATACCATCATTCACGTCTTTTAGCATCACATATTCGAAGGTTATCCTGCGGCTCTTGTAGCCCTCGATATAAGAGCGGCAGGCGTTTAATAGTTCACGAATCGGGTATTTCCGATTAATCGGTACCAACTTTTCCCGTAACGCGTCATTAGGTGCGTGCAATGAAATCGCGAGATTGACGTCGGTGGTTCGTCGTAGCTTTTCGATCGCAGGTACCACACCAGCAGTACTGATCGTCACACGCCTTTTACTCAGGGCATAGGCATAGTCATCACACATCAAATCGACCGCGGCCATCACCGCATCAAAATTCATCAATGGTTCACCCATGCCCATCATTACCACATTAGTGATACCCCGTGCATTGCCGTCGCGCAGGAGACTGTGATGGGCAAGATGCAATTGCGCGATAATCTCCGCAGTATTCAGATTGCGATTAAATCCCTGTTTCCCCGTAGAGCAAAAACTGCAGTTCAAGGTGCAGCCAACCTGTGACGAAATGCACAGGGTGGTGCGTGACTTTTCCGGTATCAGGACACACTCAATTGCGTTCTCAGCCCCATCGACACTCAATAGCCACTTCCTGGTCCCATCTTTAGATAGCTGGGTATCGCAGATACGCGGGAATTCGATACAGGCTTTTTGACCGAGGGTTTCGCGCAATGACTTGGACATATCAGTCATTTGCGCAAAATCTGTAACACCCCGCTGGTGAACCCACTGTAGCAACTGTTTCGAACGAAACGGTTTTTCGCCCAGTTCCACAAAAAAACCTTCCAGACCAGTCCGGTTTAGATTGAGCAGGTTTATCTTTTCAGTATTGGACATTAGGTCTCAAAACGAGTGAATACAAGATGCTTCCAGGCAGGGCATGGCAAGAATTATATGAATTTGCTGCCCTTTTATAACCTGGATTCGATAGCGTCGGTTAATCGCTGGATTTTACGCAATATTGGCGTCAAGTAGAAGCCAAATGCAGGTAAATATTGCGCTTCATAGGCCTTTCAGTCAACAACACCGAAGAAAACAGGTTGTCCGGGCCCGCTGCTGCTATATAATCCGATTTTTCCCGAAATTGCTATCCGTTAAATTAGTCCAATGCTCCTGGTAGAATCCCGTGGAAACGATGGTCTTCGTGCCAAATCGGTCGACTTTTCTGAAGCCATTCTAACTCCTATTGCATCTTTTGGTGGTATCTACTGCCCTGCTGCCTTACCCGAACTCGGTCAGGAATTATTGAAAAACCAGTTAGCCGAATCCTACCAGTCACTAGCCCTGGCCCTGATAGCGCTGTTCGATATTGATATCGAACCAGGTGTCCTGCAACAGGCAGTCAGTTTGTACGATCATTTTGACAATGCCGACAATCCGGTTCCACTGATCAAGCTGCGTGAAAATCTTTATATTAGCGAGCTCTACCATGGGCCGACTCGTGCCTTTAAGGATATCGCCCTGCAACCGTTCGGAGTGATTTTATCTTCGCTGGCCCAACAGCGTAATCAGCAATATCTGGTCCTTGTAGCCACCAGCGGCGATACCGGTCCGGCGGCACTGGAGACCTTTAAAAATCGCGACAATATTCGAGTTGCCTGCCTTTATCCCGATGGTGGAACCTCAGATGTTCAGCGCTTGCAAATGGTCACCGAATGCGCCAGTAACCTGAAGACAATCGGTATCGAGGGAAATTTCGACGATACACAGTCGGCGTTAAAATCGATGCTCGGATCGCCCTCTTTCAAACAACAGCTGAAAGATGCCGGGGTTTGCCTGTCTGCCGCTAATTCGGTCAATTTTGGCCGCCTCCTGTTTCAAATTATCTACCACGTGCATGCCTACCTGGAACTGGTGCGACAGCAGGCTATTTCACTCGGTGACAAGGTATATCTCATTGTTCCAAGCGGTAATTTCGGCAATGCTCTCGGAGCCTACTACGCGCGTAAAATGGGCTTACCGGTGGAACGCATCGTGATTTCTTCCAATGCCAATAATGTATTGACCGATTTGATTAATACCGGACG
>JAPUFZ010000052.1 GCA_027293245.1 Gammaproteobacteria bacterium | reverse complement strand
GATTGTAGGTTCCGTGGGACTGATGCCGACATTGGCGGCGGTGCGGTCGGGCAAACGAGTATTGCTGGCTAACAAGGAGTCACTGGTGATGGCCGGTTCTCTGTTTATGGAGGAAGTGAATCGCCATCAGGCTGAACTGATTCCCGTCGATAGCGAACACAATGCTATATTTCAGTGTTTACCCGCTGGATATGCTACTCGGCTGCCAGAGAAAGGGGTCATGAAGATACTGTTAACCGGCTCCGGAGGGCCATTTCGTGAACTGCCGCTGGAACAATTTGACGGCGTCACCCCGGAGCAGGCAATTAGCCATCCAAACTGGGACATGGGTCCGAAAATAGCAGTAGATTCGGCCACCATGATGAACAAGGGTCTCGAGTTGATCGAAGCCTGCTGGTTGTTTGGTATGGACGAGTCCGATATTGAAATTGTGCTTCATAAACAAAGTATCATCCATTCAATGGTAGCTTATAATGATGGTTCAGTGCTGGCACAATTGGGTAATCCGGATATGCGTACACCGATAGCAAATGCAATGGCATGGCCGGAACGGATCAGCAGTGGCGTAGAACCATTGGATTTGTTGCAGGTTAGTCGGTTAGACTTTGAGGAGGCCGATGAGGGTCGGTTTCCTTGCCTGCGGCTTGCGCGTGAAGCAATCAGGCAGGGTGGTACCAGCATGACAATTTTGAATGCTGCAAATGAAGTGGCAGTAGAGAATTTTTTGAATCATAGAATTAAATTTAGCGACATTCCCAAATTGATTGAAATAACCCTGCAAAACGTCGCTTCGCAGAGTGCGGATAGCCTGCAAACTGTGTTCTCGGCCGACGCCCGGGCACGAGCCTGTGTTCATCAACAACTGGCTCAAGTCAGTAGTTGGCAATAACCGTGAATTTTCTCGCCGTCATTGAAAGTATTATTGCCTTCATCGTCGCCATCGGCGTGCTGGTAACGATTCATGAATTTGGTCATTTCTGGGTTGCGCGCAAGATGGGCGTTAAGGTGTTGCGTTTTTCGGTCGGTTTTGGCAAACCCCTGTGGACAATAACGGCCGGTGCAGACCAGACCGAGTATGTAGTCGCCTGCATCCCACTCGGTGGTTATGTCAAGATGCTGGATGAACGCGAAGCGGAAGTAGCCGGGCAAGATCTCGATCGCGCCTTCAATCGCAAAAGTGTGTGGCGGCGTTTTGCGATTGTTGCCGCGGGTCCGCTATTCAATTTTCTTTTTGCCATTTTCGCCTACTACCTGATTTATCTGGCGGGGGTGGCCGGCATCAAACCCGTCATTGGTGAAGTCACTAATCCCAGTCCAGCCTATTCAGCGGGGGTTCAGTCGCAGGATACTATATTGTCGATTAACGGTGTTGAAACACCTAGCTGGGAAAAAGCACGATTTACCCTGCTCGAAGAGTCTGTCGACGGTGGAATCATAACCCTCGAGGTTCAGGGTCTCGATAAACAAATCAGCGAAAAAACACTCGATATTAGCGGGTTGAGACTTTTACAGGACGAGCAGATTGATTTAATGGGCGAACTTGGACTTTCGATGTGGCGGCCCGACATACCCCCTGTGATTGACGAGGTAATACCAGAGGGAGCAGCCGCAGCTGCCGGTCTAATGGCCGAGGATAAAATTGTAGCGCTTAATGGCCAGTCAATCGTTAATGTATACCAATGGGTTAACCTGATCCGGGCCCACCCCGGGCAAATGCTTAGGCTGGTAGTATTACGCGAAGGTGTGAAGGTTACGCTACAAATTAGCCCGCGCCTGCGTGAAGAGAATGGATCAAGCTATGGCTTTATCGGGGTAAAGAACCGGATTGAGATACCCGAGGACATTCGTCGAGAGATGGAGGTAGTGGAGCGGTATGGTCCCATCGGAGCACTCGGTGCGGCGCTGGATAAAACCTGGCGAATGTCCTGGTTAACACTGAAAGTACTGGGTAAGCTAGTGGTTGGTGAAGCCAGCATTAAAAATCTGAGCGGGCCCATTACCATAGCCAAATATGCCGGAATATCCGCACGCATTGGCTTCGAACAGTTTCTTGGGTTCCTCGCCATCATCAGTATTAGCCTGGGTGTTTTGAATCTGCTGCCGGTGCCGCTATTGGACGGTGGTCATCTTTTCTACTACCTGATAGAAATGATCAAGGGAAGTCCTGTATCAGAAACTACCGAGCTGATCGGACAGAAAATTGGTATGGCTCTTTTGTTCGGGTTGATGTCGATTGCTATCTACAATGACTTGTTACGCCTGGTAGCATAGCTTTGAAGGCTGTCGTTTGGATCAGTGTCCTGGCACTGTTGGTTTTTGTGCATGCTGCAAGGGCGGAAAGCTTTACCATCGATAAAATAGAAGTGATCGGCGCAAAGAAGATTGCAGTTGGTACCGTATTTAACTATTTACCCCTCGATGTTGGAGAACAATTTGATGAAACTCGTTCTCCTGAAATTATAAAAGAGCTTTATTCCACTGGATTTTTCGAAAATATCGAATTATTCCGCGATGGTAATACCCTGATCGTCAAGTTGACGGAAAGACCGGCAATCGCTGAAGTTAATTTCGAGGGTAATGATGATATCGATGATGAAGCGCTGAATCATGCGCTCGATCAGCTCGGCATGACCAGGGGCAAGATATTCAACGAATTGTTACTCTCAAAGCTAGAGCTGGAGTTACAGCAGCTTTATTACTCGCAGGGTAAATACGCGGTAAAACTGAATGCCGACTGGCGCCATCTCGATGATGACCGTATCGTTATCGATATCACCATATCCGAGGGTGAACCGGCGCTGATTCGCTCAATCAATGTTATCGGCAACCAGATATTCGATGAGGAAACCCTACTCGAGAATTTCGAACTTGAAGCTGCGGATAACGGATGGTTTAGCTCGGATAAATACTCCAGTGTCAAATTAGCTGCCGACCTGGAGAACTTGAACTCATTTTACCTGGACCAGGGCTATGTGCAGTTTAAAGTAGATTCTAAACAGGTCACGATCAGCCCCGATCGCAAGGATATCAATATCACCGTGAATATCTCCGAGGGTGAGCAGTTCACCATAAGAGATATTGATATGGTCGGGGAACTGGTGGTCGACAAGGCAGAACTAATGGCGCTGGTGCCATTTCGCGAGGGAGATATTTTTTCACGTAAAAAAGTCACAGCTGTCGTAGGCCTGATTAACCGGCGACTCGGCGAAGAAGGACATGCATTTGCCGATGTGCGGCCTGTCCCTGACATCAATGAGGAAGATAATTCTATAAGCCTGAAATTCCTGATTAATCCCGGTAAAAAAATGATGGTGCGGTATATTAGTTTTGTCGGAAATGATCGGACCCAGACGGAAGTTTTGAGGCGCGAGATGCGCCAGTTCGAAAGTGAAATGTACCGGGCGAGCAAGGTTGATAGATCGCGCATCCGCCTGCAGCGTCTGAATTATCTAGCTTCGGTCGACATCCAGACTGTTCGTGTTGAAGGAACCGAGGATCAGCTCGACCTGGTGGTTACAGTGAGCGAGCGATTTTCAGGTAATTTTACCGTTGGCCTGGGTTTTTCGGATACCCAGGGTGTCATTTTAAACCTGGGCGTGACCCACGACAATATATTTGGAACGGGAAAAACGGTTAGCCTTACCTTTGATAATTCAGCTTCTTCAGAACGTTATGGATTTCGCTATCTAAACCCTTATTACACGGAAAACGGCGTTAGTCGTGGATTTCGTTTTAATTTCGTGACCACCGATGCCTCGATCGACAACATCAGTAACTACCTGATTGATCGTGTTAGCCTGTCTATGGATTATGGTATTCCGACATCGGAATTCAATACTTTATTACTCGATTTCGGAGTCGTAAAGAACGATGTAACCGTGGGATCCCAATCAGCCGATGAAGTAATTGAATTTATTATCGACAATTGTAATGAATGCGATGCCACGGGTGATAATTACACCAGTTTGTTCAGTTCAATCGGTTTCTCCAAGGATACTCGAAATCGGCGTATATTTGCCGATAGCGGTTCGTTGAATACGATTAAGTT
>JAPUFZ010000051.1 GCA_027293245.1 Gammaproteobacteria bacterium | reverse complement strand
TTTAAAATAATAATTAGATGCCGGCTATCTTTAAATTATGCATATTTTTTCACTGCTGTCGCGTTAACTAAAATCCGTCATGCCGGCGTAGGCCGAAGCGTCGGACCGCGGTATCCAGTAAACCGTTGAAAAACATGGATTCCGGCGGGCCGCGCAGGATCAGCAAAAAACGCTGTCCGGAATGACGGGACTTTTTTGATTTTCATGTCTCCCAGGCTTCTAAGCATCCATCTGGCTTTTATCAATAAGGCTTCTAGCCGAATTCATCGAAAGTTAACGGGACAGCAGTGACCGGCGATACTTACTGATCCTATATTATGTACCGGTTTTCTAACTTTATGAACAGCATGATCATTAACTGACCAATCACATTTTCCGTTGTAAGACCAGGCTCCCATACCCTGGTCAAAATCAATTTCATACCCATTCCCAGCAGAAGATTCTGGGGCTAGTCATGCAATACCTCTCTATTGTGGATTTGCATTTTCTCCAGCCATTGTTTAACACTTGCCTGGAGATTTCCTCTCTGTTTTTCCGACAAACCGAGCGGATCAAAACGATAACGGTAATGTAGCTGGACGATATTTTCCAGATCGGTGTCACGCATGCGCCTGGCCCAGCTAAAAATACTTTCGTTCTCGTTTCTTGCTTGTCCCCTCTGCTTATAATACCGCTCGATTAGAAAAAACTCGGAATCTGAACCCGACCAGTTTTTCCCATCACTTCTTATAACTTCAGAAATCTTAGACGAGTCAGGTCGTCGCTTGCCTTTATACAGAAACCAGCCCAGGTAACTGAACAGGATTACCAGGAAAATCCCAAAGACTATTTTGAATCCAGCTATGCCGGCCTGTACGCGCCATTGATTAATCCGAGAAAACCCGTTGTAAAACCAGTCTGACAGCGCCTGGAATTTGCCTGCATTTTCAGCTTCTACCTCAATCCATTGTGAAGGAGTGGTGTCTACAGCCCTCCAGCTTCCACCTATTTTCGCAATCGCCCAGGCATGTGAGTGCCTGCGCCGCACAATATACATGCCTGATGCCGGGTCATATTCCTGGACCGAATAGCCATTGGCCAGGCGTGCTGGAATACCCGAATAGCGCAGTAGAAACACGGGGGCCATGGCAAAATATTCACAATGCCCGGCATGGCGTTCATGCATAAACTCGGTTAATGCCTGATCGGCATCAGATTGATTTGGCGTATACAAGGTATAGGAAAACTGATTCAGGAAATAAGCTTTAATTGTTGTAGCTATCTGCTCCGGGGACTGGTTTTGCAGTCCTAACTTTTCAGATACGCTGCTCAACCAATGCCTGTGTTGGTCAGGGATACGCAGGTCAGTACGGGTTTCGTCAGATAGCCTGATACCGGAATATTTGACCTGATACCGCGCCCAGGGAGGGGGTTCTGATATCTTAAAAACACCCAGATCGGTCCGCGTTATCGTCGAGCTTTCCAGCCCTTCAATTGCTGCAATTCCATCCGGCAAGGCCAGGACCAGGTCTGCCCCAAAGCCCTGTATAATTTCCAGATGTTTCAGATTGTCTGCATTAGCTGTTGCCAGGTTATCGTAAGGCTTGAACATGATATCTGAGGCATGCCACACATTGTTACCATACAAATTGTAACTGCTTTGATGTAACAACAGCGGCCCATCGGCGACGACATGAAATTCGATTTGATCAGATAATTTTAACTCGCCTATTTGCCCAATCGAGGTGGAGTTCTTAAAGGGATTGGTTGACCAGTCATCGATAAATTCAATTGATTTTGCCTGGACATAAGCATGTAGTTGCGTTAATCCATGATGGCCAAAGTAAGAGACTACTACTGCAGTTGAAAAAATTAAAACCAGCGCAAGCTTGCTGAATTGCCCTGGATGTTCAAGCCATATAATCGCCCCGACGAAGATGGCTACCAGGACGAAATATTCCATTGACTGGGCGTTGGCGGCGCCAGCGGCCATTAGCGCCAGTGTCGCAAACGGCAAGCTAAAATCAATTTCCCTGTGGTCACGAAAGTCATCACTGCGCATGGCGTAAAACAACGCAGCCATCGGCAGGCGATTGCGCAGGCTATAAATCTGAGCCAGCAAAACCGGCGCAATCAAAACCGGCAACCACTTCAAGATGCTGTATATCGGATTGGTATCGCTGTTAGTCAGGTAACCATAGACGAGCATAACAAGCGTCAGTACAGCGCTTAAATCCACAACACGATAAATTTGTTTTCGGTTCAGATCCCAGCGCCAGCTGATTAGCGGATTTAGCAGCACCAGTGCGATCAGTATGCCTGCCACCAGCCACGTCTGGTTGAACCACCCCCAGATACCAATACTGGTCCCTACGAAAAATGTCGAGTACTTCATACTGCACTCAAATCGGAAGCGATGCTGCGATAGTCGACCAGGTAAAACAGCTCAGGCCGATTTTCTATCGACTCTGCGCGGACAGAACCATCGTGTATCAAAAATACAGCCAGTGGCATATTATTATTCTGCAGCAGTTGGATCAGTGCCCGTCGCTCTTTATCCCAACTCATCAATACGCATACCACGCTGCTGCACAAATGGATGTTACTAGTGACAGCCTTCTCGAGTTGCAGAAAATCGGAATCGCATCTTTGTACCGAAGCCAGGATTTCCTGGATGTGCGGCATGTGATCAACCCCACGGCCCGAAGTAAAACAATGTGCTTCTTCTCCGACAAACATTAAATCGAGTAGCGAATCGGTCTCTCGTTCACTCATACATACAGAAGCAGCAACCGACACGGCTGCTTCGAAGTAGTCATTGTTGAGATCACCGGCAAAAGTATCTAGCACCAGTGCTCGCCGCGCGAAATACTCATCCTGGTATTGCTTTACCACCAGTTCCCCGTGTCGTGCATAACTTTTCCAATGCACTGTGTTGAGCGGATCACCTTTACGGTATTCTCGTAGCGATACAAACTCGGAGGAATCGCCGACCGAGTTTGCCAGAGAAATACCGCCGGCCTGATACTTTCTGTTGCCCGCAAGTTTTAACCGCGCGACCGGGTATCGCCGGGGTAAAATCATGCATGATTGATAGTCGGGGATAAATGTCAAACCCCGATAAAGGCCGAGTCGGTCAGGACAGGCAATGTAAATGCCTTCAAAACTTAATTTACCCCGCCTTAAGGGCGTAAATTCAATATTGATTTTTATTTTATTTGCGGAACCTTTTGGCGGTAATGAAGCAATCGGTAATTCAGGAATTACGCCACCCCTGCTGTGCACAAAATACTGTCTCCAGCGTCTGAAACTCAACCCTCTTTTGAAAAAAGGTTTTTGAGATAGCCGAAACCACTTGTCCAGTTCTGCTGCATCCGGTGGCGTGCCCAAAAGTTGCTCGATCAAGGCCAAATTTTGGTAACTGGAGCCTTTTTTATTTTCAAGCGTGACGGTGTAACGACCTTTCTCGCCGGCGGTAAAATAACGCGGCAGATTTCGGATTGACGATATCTCCAGGCGCGTAAATCGACTGTTCAGAAATGCAAAAACCAGCAACACCAGCATCAATACAAATAGCTGATAAGTTGTTGTTGCCGTGGTATCGACTCCAAATGCGGCAGACAACAACATGATAATCAGCACCACATGACCGAGGTAGGTGAAATGATTTCGCAGCCATTGCGAAATTCGGTATACCTGGTGATATTGTTTGAGCATCAGCTTCGATAGCATCGGTATTCGGGCTCCTTATAGACCTGTTATTGCCATGCTGTTGGGCCGATATGACAAGGCAGGCAAACCTATGCCGGGACCGGTACACTGTCCACCACATCCCTGATCACCGATCTACTGTCCACCCCTGAAAATTGACTCTGGGAATCCAGTCCTAATCTATGAGCAATAACCGGGACCGCGAGTTCCTGGATGCTGTCCGGAGTAACATAATCAAAGCCATCTATTAGGGAGAGTGCCTGAGCGCAGCGCATCAATACCAGAGATGCCCTCGGGCTGGCGCCCAATTTGACATCGGTCCGGTTTCGCGTAGCTGACACCAGCGATACGATATAATGATAGAGCTCATCACTGATACGGATATTTTTAACTACAGTCTTTAAATGTAATATTTCCTCAACCGTAATACAGGCTTCGATTGACTCTAAGGGATGTCGCCGGCTTTGTGATTTTAAAATGTTCACCTCCTCGTCGTTGGTGACGTACCCGAGGCTGAACTTCATCGCGAATCGGTCCAGTTGCGCTTCAGGCAAGGGATAGGTGCCATGAAATTCGACCGGATTCTGCGTCGCGATAACAAAGAATGGATCGGGCAACAGCCTGATATCACGTTCAATGGTGACCTGGTTTTCGGCCATGGCCTCTAATAGCGCCGATTGGGTTCTTGGAGAGGCTCGATTAATTTCATCCGCAAGCAGAACATGACAGAAGACAGGGCCGGGCTCGAATCGAAATGAACTTTCATGTTGATCGTATATGGATATACCCAGGATGTCCGAGGGCAACAAATCGGGGGTAAACTGGATTCGTTGAAAATCGGCATGACAGGAAAGAGACAGGGCTTTCGCCAGGGTCGTTTTCCCGGTCCCCGGAACATCCTCCAGTAAAACATGCCCACCCGAGCTGAAGGCAGCTAAGAGCCAATGCAGGTTCCTACCCTGCCCAAGCATTATTTTGGCCAGATTAGCATGTAATTTATCGATGATTTCTTTAGCCTGATCCACAAAATACTCCGTTAATTAGGTTATCAATAGAATTGCCTGACACTTCGTACAATGTCAAACCAGGCCCTTTACCGGGCTACTGCCTACTTCCTATTTTCTAATTTAAAACGCAACCCTTGCAAAAGCTATTATCATTTGATCCGCCCCGGCGAGGGAGTTTCCTGTTGGGTGATTCGATCGATATGCATTTCAATATCGAATACATGCGGGTCTTCGAGGCCCATTTTCCTGAGGGCTATTGCCAGTTCGATCAGGTATTCCCGGTTTGTCCCGCTTCGACCCTGCGCAGCACAAATCTGCCGGGCGATCTCATGCTCGCTGGCTTCGCCCAGGACTGCGTCATTTTCCGGGGTCGCGATATACACCAGGCCGTTGGCATGCGTACCGTCGTCAAAGGTTATTTCAGTGGTGAAACGGAGATAACCATTTTTTTCGCGTACATCGAGCTGTTCGAACACTGACCCTTCAACCAGAAACGCCATGCCGCCGCAAACTGCATCCGTATCTTCGATCAGGGTAACCACTCGACCGGGATTCATTTCGGTGCCACGGTGATCGTGCGAAGCCTGCCAGAACCGGCGGCTCCAGCCGTGAATGCTCGCGGGCCTGGTCTCCAGATAGGGGAAATCTACCAGGTAGATCAAGGAGCCGTATCCGAACAACCATACCTGATCGCTTTCGCTCAACTGGCACCTGCGTCGGTTTTCTTCAAAGGTATTTAAGGACATTGGTTAATCTCTGGATGTTGACAATGATATCGAGTAATAGTGAACCTGTGATTACTGGCGAAAACTGGATATTTACCCGGTAGTTAGTATGGTGTCAGAATCATGATTAGAAAAGTCCTTATCATATCCTTTTTATCGATTGCCCTGTTACTCTGGTTATTTTTAGATTCTGAAAATTCCCCGGAAGACCAGATAAGGCAGTACATTGAGACTGGCGTTACGGCCGCCGAGAATCGCAGCGCCGATGACCTGGCTGAATTAATTCATGACAACTACCTCGATCTCAGGGGAATAAATAAAGCTCAGCTGACAAGGCTACTTCGCCTCTATTTCTTCAGACATAAAAATATCTACCTGTTTACAAAATTGAAAGAGATTAATTTTCTGTCCGATAAGCAGGCCCAGGTTAGCCTGTATGTAGCGATGGCAGGTACCCTAATATCCGACCTCACGACGCTCTCCAGTCTGAGGGCACAGATCTATGAATTCGAGTTGCAGTTGATCAAAGATGAGGAATGGCTATTGCGTGAGGCGAAATGGCAGGCTATCGCCATCGGCGATATACAATAGCCTGATATGCGCCCGGGGAGGGTACTAATGTCTAATCAGGGTGGGTCAGTTGAACGTGCAATTCAACATCCCCGAACCAACTCGAGAGTCTTTAAATCCCGGTGGCCGTCGAAATATTTATCCAGGACTTGCTCAAACGCCGACCCACCGGCTGAAATGTGGGCAAATAATGTCATGCATGATTTCAACTTGATGTCGTCCGGTGATCCAAATATCTCGTGTGCGGTCCTGCCGGTGACAACCAGCAAGGCGTCGACACACTCGCCGAGCCTGGGGCCGAGAACGGGGTCACCGAGGTAAGCCTCAGCCTCTTCCCGGCTTTTTATCGCATAGTGCCTCGAGGTCGAACTGAACCCGAGGCCATCGTATTGCGGAAAAACATACCACATCCAATG
>JAPUFZ010000050.1 GCA_027293245.1 Gammaproteobacteria bacterium | reverse complement strand
GAGAGGATTATACTGATGCCGGTAGTTTGCAGGAATCTTATTACACCGTTGCAACACAGCATGCGAATGAAATCAGCGTCAATCGGGAACCGGTCATATTTTCAATTGTCAAACCAGGTGAATCTTTACTCGGGAAAGACTCGATATCGGGTTTCACCGGCAGTGGGAGAAACCAATGATTAGTGATCAACAAATCGAGCAGGTTGCCGGCCAGATCATGGCAAAAGCGGCGATTGATATCCCCGATGATTACCGCCGTGGAATCGAGGATATGGCAAAATGGGAAAAGGGTGAGTTATCCTGTTTTGTGCTGAAAACCATGATGGACAACTGGGATGCAGCCAGCGAAGATCGCCGGCCCATGTGTGCCGATACCGGCTTACCGCGTTATTACGTCAAAGTTGGCAATGACGCGCGCCTTGAGGGTGGATTCATCGGCCTGGAGCGCGCTTTGCGTGCGGCGACCGCGCGTGCAACCCACGATATACCCCTACGCCCGAATCGGGTGCATCCGTTGTGGCGAACCGATCACAATAACAATGTCGGTATCAACGCGCCTGAAATCGACTGGAGTTTCGAACCCGAGGTTGACTGGATCGATATTACCACCGTGCACAAGGGTGGTCTGTTCGGCTCCGATTACCGAATGCTCTTTCCCGGCGATGGTATCGATGGTATTAAACGTTTTTTCCTCGATACGCTGATCGCATTTGGCAAGCGCGGGCTTGCTTGCCAACCGGCGATTGTCGGTGTCGGCCTCGGTGGCTCCAAAGATACGACCATGGTGCTTGGCAAGCAGGCTGCCTGCCTGCGGGTGGTCGGTGATCGAAATCCCGATCCGAAGGTTGCCGAGCTCGAAATGGAACTTAAGAAGTTGGGTAATAGCATCGGCATGGGCGCCATGGGTTTTGTCGGTACCTCGATGGTAGCCGATTGTCATATCGAAGTGGGTTTTACGCATACCGGCGGTATGCCGATGAGCGTACACACATTTTGCCTGTCGTCACGGCGGGCGACGGTAAGAATTCATGCCGATGGCAAAACTGAATTCCGCGGTAATCCAGAATGGTTTACGCCTTATATGAGAAGAGAGACAGTCGAATGGCCAGTGAAGAAACCAACCACCCAGTCCGTTTAAAAGTCCCGGTTAGAGCGGAGGATTTAGAGAATCTCAAAATCGGCACCGTGGTATACCTCGACGGACTGATTTATACGGCGCGTGAAGGGGTCTACAAGAAAATTCTCGAAGATGGCGGTTCTTTGCCGACTGACCTGGTATCGACCAGCAATGTCAATTTTCATTGTTCTCCCGCGGCCGCGATCGAAGACGATGGCACTTATAATGTAGGCGGGGTAACCGCGACCGCGAGTTTCCGGTTCTCGCATTGGATGGCCGACTGGTTTAGTTTGACCGGTGCGAAAATAATTATCGGTAAAGGCGGTATGTCGGAGCAGGATTATCGCGAGCTGTTTGTGCCGGTTGGAGCGATATACCTGACTACCGTGGGCTACGGCACCGGCGCTCTACTGGGTCGCGGCATCAAGGACGTAAAAGCGGTATATTGGGTAGAGGAACTGGGTAACGCTCAGGCGATGTGGGTATTCGAAGTTGAAAACTTCGGTCCCTTCCTGGTCGAGAGCGATCTTGAGGGCAATAGCCTGTTCGAGCAACATAATAAATTGATTAATGCCAACCTGGAAAAGCTCTATGATGGGCTCAAAGCACCCGCTTTGAGTCGTTTCGGAGAAACCGACGATCGTAAGGACGAATTGATATAAGCCTGGAATTTTGAAACTGGTACGCTGTTGATTTTTAATGCATACTAGCGCGTCCATGGAGGAATCTATTAGAACCGTGTTATAACAAAACGGGCAGGGATAGCATAATAAAGAATGTAACGATTGTCTCGATTATTCGATCGTAGAACTACATCAATACAACTGGAGAAAAATAAAGACATGAAAAAAATAACTATGCTAACAGGCCTGATGGCTGGTGCAGCGATGCTAATTTCACAAGCGAGTCTCGCAATGTCGGACTGCGGAGAAATCATCATCGGCTCGGCAATCTCGCTCACCGGAAAATACGCGACCAATGGTGTTCATGCCCAGAAAGGATACGAATACGGGATCACTAAAATCAAGGAAAATGGTGGTGTAATGGTCGATGGTAAATGCTATAACTTCAAGGTCGTTTACTATGACGACGAATCCAAGGGCGACCGTGCAGCGACACTGGCAGAGCGGTTGATCAGCCAGGACAAGGTGCAGTACATGTTAGGGCCCTACTCCTCGGGAATGACCAAGGCAATCGCGCCGGTTACCGAAAAGTACAAGATACCCATGGTCGAAGCCGAAGGTGCCTCACGTTCGTTGTTTAACAAGGGTTACAAGTATATCTTTGCGGTGTTGTCGACTTCCGAGCAGTATCTGGCATCGGCGATTGCACTGGCCGCAGAAAAAGCCGAAGCCAGCGGAAAGTCTGCCTCCTCGGTAACTGTAGCCATCGCTGTAGAAAATGATCCTTTCTCGCTCGACGTTCGTGCAGGTGTTCTGGACGACGCGAAGAGTTTTGGCATGAAAGTTGTCATAGACGAGAAATTGCCGCGCGACCTGTCAGATATGAGTGCTATCCTGACCAAGGTAAAACTGTTGAAGCCCGATGTACTGGTAGTCAGTGGTCACTCCAAGGGAGCGGCAACTGCGGTACGTCAGATCGGTGAGCAGAATATCAAGGTGCCGATGATCGCGATTACTCACTGCGAAGCGGCCGACGTCACCGGTAAATTTGGTGATGCAGCGAACGACTTTTTGTGTTCGACCCAGTGGTCTGAAACCCTGGCCTACGAGGACCCGATATTCGGCACTGCCGCAGAATATGAAATGGGTTTTAAATCCGAATATCCTGAGTATAAATCCAAGAAAGTGCCTTACCAGACCGCACAGGCAACGGCTGCTGTTTATGTATTCAAGGATGCTTTCGAAAGAGCCAATTCTATGGACAAGGAAAAGGTGCGTGATGCGCTTTCCGCGACTGATTTGTCGACCTTTTACGGTCACATCAAGTTTTCCGAAGCAGGCAATAATATCGCCAAACCGATGGTATTACGCCAGATTCAGGATGGTAAATACAATGTGGTAGCCCCTTCTGAATTTGCCTCGCACAAGCTGAACTGGCCGCGTATGTAGGTGGTAGAACAGTAAACCAGGACTAAACAGGATGCTGGCGTTGTTAGCATCCTGTTTTTTTTATTTCAAAAATTAAACTGCACTCCGATGGATCAAATTCTAGGTAATCTTTCCCTGCTGGTTGAATTTCCAATCGTCAATCTGAAAATTATTATCGATGGGGTGATGATCGGTGCGTTGTTTGTTCTGGTAGCCTATGGCCTCGCACTGGTATGGGGCGTGATGAACGTCAAGAACCTGGCGCAGGGCGATTTCGTAATCTCCGGAGGATACGTGTCCTGGTGGTTGGTAGAGCAGGGATTTCCGGCTTTGCTCGGGGTTCCGGTCGCCTTCATCGTCATGTGGGGAATCGGCTGGGTAATCTATAAACTTGTCATTTCGCGAGTGATTGAACGCGATCTATTTACTTCATTGCTGGCCACCTTCGGCCTGGCAATCATGATGGCGCAAATTCTCAACCTGTTGTTTGGCTCCGATACGCAAAGCGTCGATCTCGGCTATGAAACGCTGTTTTTTGCCGATGGTTTAATTACTATACCGATCGCCAAATTGATCGGTGTATTGATGGCAGCAACGCTGGCGGCAGCGGTCATAATATTCATGAAATCAAGCCGTATGGGGCAGGCGATTCGAGCAACCGCGCAAGATGCCCGTGCGGCGCGCGTGATGGGTATAGACACCGAAAAGGTCTATGCTTTCACTTTTTCGTTGAATTCCGCCATTTGTGGCGCAGCCGGGGCGATCATCGTGATGGTCTGGCTGATTCAGCCGTTTTACGGCATATCCTACTCGATTCGTGCCTTTGTCGTAGTGACTGCAGCCGGTCTCGGTAATCTACCGGGCGTTATTGCGGCGGGACTGGGTATCGGTGCTCTTGAGCAATTTGGAGCGCATATCTTTGGTATCGGCTATCAACAGGCAATCGCCGTGCTGTTGCTACTCCTCGTATTGATCTTTCGCCTGATTCAACAGCGGCGCCAACGCCAGGTATTGAAATAGCATGGCCAGGAATAAAATCATCCTCTATGCGCTGATCCTGGCCTTCAGTTTTATCGCACCCTTTGCCTTTCCAGCCTTTGGAACTCAACTTGCCACCCTGTGGCTAATGATCATCGTCGCATTGACCTGGGATATGACGGGCGGGCAAATGGGTTATAACTCACTCGGTAATATTTTCTTTTACGGTACCGGCATGTATGTCGCTGCGGTGATCGCGATCGGCCTGGTTTACGATGTCGGTGATTACACCGCTGCCGCAGGCGGGGGCATTTACAATTTTACCGATGCAGAGTATTTTGGCGGCATGCTTCTGGGTGTGTTAGGGGCCGGAATATTCTGTTCTATAACAGCCGTAATAATAGGTTATGTGACTTTTGGTCTACGAGGACCGTATTTCGCGATCGGCACGCTGGGCGTGGCCATCGCCGCCGGTGAACTGGTGTCAAACTGGGAATGGGTCGGCGGTGGACAGGGTATCGCCTTGCCGGTGTACCCGGGCGATCTCGATATCGGCAAAATCTACTTTTACTTTTGGTTTGCAGGGATAGGCATTAGCGTGTTTGTTTTCGTCAGGTGGCTTTATGGTACCCGGTTTGGCGCCGCAATTAACGCGATTCGCGACGACG
>JAPUFZ010000005.1 GCA_027293245.1 Gammaproteobacteria bacterium | reverse complement strand
TGATGCCCTAGTCGGCTCAAACCATGTTTGAGGTGGTAAACAATGTAGCAGAATACCCCGAGTTCTTACCCTGGTGTGCCGATGTCAAGATAAAAGCCCAGAGTGAGGGTTGCATGGAAGCTTCCATTTTGATGCGAAAGGCAGGTGTAAATCATTGGTTAACAACTAAAAATACCATTGAATTAAATAGAAAAATTGAAATGTCGCTAGTCGATTGCCCGTTTAAGAGACTCGACGGCGTATGGGAATTTATAGAACTTGATCCCCAGGCATCGAAGATAAAACTTGAGCTGAATTTTGAATTCTCCCTTGGTCTTGGGACGGCACTGATTGCTCCGGTTTTTACGCGCATAGCCAATACCCTGGTAGATTCATTTTGTGCGAGAGCAGACCAGGTAGCCAGGGCATGAGTCATAAAACGCTGATCGAAATCGCCTATGCCACACCCGGGCGGCAAAAGATAATCGAATGCGAAATTGAACCAGGTACTTCCCCCAGGGACGCTGTACGGCAATCAGAAATCAAACAACACTTTCCCGAGATTGATCTCGAATCCTGTGATATTGGTGTATTTGGTAAATCGGTGCGGCCTGACTATGATCTCGTCGATGGCGATCGGATCGAAATTTACCGTCCGTTAGTCGCCGATCCAAAAGAAATACGCCGGCAAAGAGCCGCGCAGGGCCTGAAAACCAAAAAAGGTGGTGGCGCGGTCGATTAGAAAAGGTCGATGCCTCCTCCCTCCAGGGAACCTTCGAAAGAGGAAAGCTTATCGTCGGTAAAAAACAGGATCATCACACGTTTGTCTATCGAGCCGCTGGACCCGGATTTGAAATAATAAACATAGTGCCATTGATCGGCATGATAGGGGTCCTGAATGGCCGGTTTGCCCAGCAGGAACTCTACCTGACGCCGGGTCATGCCGATATCGAGTTTTTCTATGGTCTCTGCATTGATCCTGTTACCCTGTTGAATATCCACTCGGTAGATACAGGCTGAGGATGTTACAATCGATACCAGCAGGGTAGCAATTACGATCAGGCGATGATTCATTGGTTTAATCTGGATGAATTTCAAGCGCGGATAATACTGGCCTGTTAAAAAAGCTGCAATTCTTTAGAGTTTTTATTTTATGCAATCATCCGATATTAAAAACGCCGGGCTGAAACTGACCTTGCCCCGCATGAAGATCCTCGAATTGCTCGAAAGTTCGGAAGATCGGCATTTGAAAGCTGAAGATATCTACAAAATTCTACTCGATTCTGGTGAAGAGATCGCGCTCGCAACGGTCTACCGGGTATTGACTCAATTTGAAACAGCGGGACTGGTGACTCGTCACCACTTTGAAGGTGGTCATGCGGTATTTGAACTAAATGATGGTGATCACCACGACCATCTGGTCGATATCTCGACTGGCAAGGTGGTCGAGTTTTATGATGAAGTGATCGAGCAACGCCAGAACGAAATTGCGAAAAAATACAATTTCACCATTACCGAACACACGATGATCTTATACGGGCATTTTAAGGACGAAAACAAAAAATAACTCTTATTTTTGATGGGTTGCACCCACCCTACGTTTGACCCGCGATCATTTCATCGGCATGCGCTCTGGCTTGTTCGGTAATGGTGCGACCGCCCAGCATTCGGGCAATCTCTTCGAGTCGTTCCGGCTTGCTTAAAGCGATGACATCGGTAGTGGTGTCGTCAGCCCTGCTGGTTTTTTCGACACGAAAATGATGGTGTGCCTGTGATGCAACCTGCGGCAGGTGGGTGACACAAAAGACCTGGCGGGATTCACCTAGCCAGCGAAGTTTCTTGCCTATGACCTCGGCGACGCCGCCGCCGACACCACTGTCTACTTCGTCAAATATCAGCACAGGTATCCTCGATGATTCGCTCAGTATGACCTGTATAGCCAGACTAATTCGAGACAATTCGCCACCCGATGCCACCTTGTTCAGGGGTTTTAACGGTTGCCCCGGATTGGCACTGACCATAAAGCAAATCGCGTTGATGCCAGAGGTTTTGTAACTAGTCTCCGATTCCAGTTCATTTACCTGAATCGAGAACGAACCACCCTCCATGCTGAGTTGTTGCATGATCTGCGTGATCTGATCGGATAGCGAAACAGCGGTCTCCTGCCGCTTTACCGAGAGTTGACCGGCTGAAAACAGGTAATCGGCCCTGGTTTGTTCGAGCTCGAGCATGAGCAAGTCCTGGTTTTGCTCGCTATTTAACAGGGTTTCCAGTTCAAGTTTTAAGTCACTGCCTAGCCTGGGCAGGGATTCAACCGCAACATGGTGTTTACGGGCAAGGTCCTGGAAGCTGGCAATGCGTGCATTGAGCCAGTCCAGGCGCTCGGGAGCAAGGTCTACCGAATCCTGATAATTTCTCAACTCGTTACTGGCTTCCTGAATTTGAATTAAGGCACTGGCAATCAGCTCGTGGCTGGTGGCCAGGCTACTGTCGTGCTCGAGTTGGTGTTTCAGCGTCGCCTCACAGTAACTGAGCTGGCTTTGAACCGTATGTTCGTCGTTATCGTAAAGCAGACCCAGAACTGCCCCGGTGTTTTCCAGTAACAGGCCCGCGTGCGACAAACGCCGGTACTCTTCCTCAAGGTGTTGTATTTCACCCTCGCCGGCGTCGAGCTCGGAGAGTTCCTGAGAATACAGGTTGAGCAAATCGATTCGCTGTTCGCGTTCGATCGAGCCGGTCTGTAATTGCGCCAGCCGCTGTTTTAGCTGCTGCCAGTCCAGGTATTTTTGCCGCAGTTCATCGAGGAGATCCGGATCACCCAGGTAAGCGTCGAGCAATTGCTGTTGAATCGCGGGTTTTTGCAGTGACTGGTGTTCTTGCTGACCGTGTAAATCGACCAGCAACTGGCTTAAACCCCTGAGTTGAGAAAGGGTTGCGTTGTGGCCATTGATGAAAGCCTTGCTACGGCCATTGGCGAAAATCACGCGCCGGACTATACATTCGCGATCACTTTCCATTTCATTGTCGAGCAGCCATTGCCGAGCCGGTAAATGATGCTCAAGATCAAACTGGACGCTGATCTCGGCCTTTTCCTGACCCGCTTTTACATTATCGCTATCGGCTCTGTCCCCGGCTATTAATTTAATCGCATCGAGTAAAATAGACTTTCCAGCGCCTGTCTCGCCGGTTAGCGCGGTCAAACCCTGGTCAAATTCGAGATCCAGTGAATCGATAATGGCAAAGTTTTTTATCTGCATCGACTCCAGCATCATCGCGGCCCGAACAAAAACGGTTGAATTCCAGGCATTAGTAGTGGGTGCTCCAGTAAAGCTTGGCCCGTAAAATCTGAAAATAATCGTAAATCTCCGGGTGCAGCAGGGCAATAGTTTTTGCCGAGCGTTTTATTCTTAGCCGGTCTTCAGTGCTTACGATGACTGTCGAATGGCCATCGTAATTGACCTTTGCTATGGATTCTGCCTGGCCCAGCCGGAGTTCAATTTCCTGGTTAGCGGGTAATACGATGGGTCTGTTACTGAGGGTATGAGGACAGATAGGAACGATAGCCAGGGTTTCCAGGGATGGATGCATGATGGGGCCACC
>JAPUFZ010000049.1 GCA_027293245.1 Gammaproteobacteria bacterium | reverse complement strand
TTATCTGGAGTTTCCATGTGCAATATGAGCAACCGCCGTCGTTCTATCTGAAGGTACCGACGCTGTTATATGTGTTTATTTTCATCGCCATTCGAGCAATGCATTTTGATCCGCGATTTGTCATTGCTACCGGATTAAGCGCGGCTGCGGGATGGGTACTAATGGTTCTCTACGTGATATTCAGCGATCCGGCAGACATGATGATCACCCGTGATTACGTCGAGTACATGACTTCGAATAGCATATTGATCGGCGCTGAGTTTGATAAGATCATTTCAATATTGATCGTAACCGGGGTGCTTGCCCTGGCGCTGCAGCGTGCCCGCAAACTACTGATCGAATCGGTTATAGAAGGCAGCGCGGCACGGGATTTATCTAAATTCGTGCCGCAAGAGGTCGCGAAACAGATTGTTCATTCCGAGGAAGGCGCGACTACCGGCAAGGGAGAAGTCAATGAAACCACTATCATGTTTACCGATATCGAAGGATTTACCACGATTAGTGAAACCCTGGCACCGGAGCAATTGATCGAAGCGTTGAACCAGTATTTTACCCTGATTGCGCAGCCGATCGATGAATGTGGAGGCGTTATCAGCCAGTTCCAGGGAGACGCGGTACTGGCCACGTTTAACGTGCCTAAACCCGATCCAGATCATGCCAGCAATGCGGTCAAGGCCGCGCTTAATATTCAAAAGGTGCTTGAAGGAAAACTGTTTGGCGATGGCGTTCCATTCCATACACGAATAGGCATAAATTCAGGACTGGTCATCGGTGGGCTGGTGGGATCCGGAGACCGTGTCGGCTATACGGTCCATGGCGACAACGTTAATCTGACCGCTCGCCTGGAACAATTGAACAAGGATTATGGCACCCGCATCATTGTTTCTGAACAAACCCGTGCCCTGATCGAGCCGGGTAAGTATGCATTCAGAGCGCTGGGAGAAGTTTCGGTGCGAGGGCGCCAGAAAGCGGTAAGGATTTACACGATCGATGTTTGATTATCGTTTACTTTGATTATCGATTATCCTGCTTGAGTTTATCGAAGTAGTCAGTCAAGTTCTTGCGTGCCTGATTTTCATAATGGTCATAGAAATAATCGCTTTTGAAAAATCTGGGTTGATCAAGCAAGTTGCGTTGAAATGCGATTTGCTTTCGATAAAACACTTCATCCGACAGGCAACCCATTTCCTCACGTATGTTATTGCTATCGCGCAGGAACTCAGGCCATGGCAGCCCAAAGCTGGATAGATCGATATCGACCATATACTTTGTGTCGGAATTATCAATATCCGTGCCGCAGTGCAGCGTCGCCATGATGAGCTCCACCACGGTACTACGAAGCGGCGCATCGAATATTCCCCTGGTCATTTCCATGAATTGATCTGCACTCAGCTGTTCGTTGTCCGCAGCGCCGGGTTGATAGACCAAATCGTGGAACCAGATCGCGAGCTCAACCGCATCGGGATTTTGTAATTCGGAGTTTATTTTATCGAACAGAGACAGGCAGTGCTGAATATGATGAAGCGTGTGATAAACGCGTTGGGTCTCGCTATAGGCCTCTATCAAATACTGATGAATGATAGTACTGTTATCGATCGCCTGGTCAAGCAGGCAACGCCGCCAGAGCTGTTGAAATCTATCAGTATCGTGCGCAGGATTCATCGTCGAGATATCTGGCAAACTCAGTTGGCTGAGCTTTGTTGTTTCAGTTGCTGTTGGAGTTCCTTGACCTGATGGTGAGATTTTGCCAGTTTGTCGCTGAGTTGTCGCATCACATCGAGCGCAAGCTCTGAATTTTCGCACAGCAATTTGAGAAACATTTCACCGCTTATTTTCATTACCTTGAGTTCGCCATTGGCTATCAGGGTAGAGTTCCGCGGCACATTGTTCAGTAGTGCCATTTCGCCAAACAGTTGATTTTGCTGCAGCGTTATCGCGACCACGGGTCCTGTGCTGGTCTCGGTCAGGATATCGACGTTTCCATCCATAATGACATAACAACTATCGGCAGTGTCACCGTAATAGAATATGACTTCGTCATGCTCGTACGACACCATTTCACTGGTAAAGGCCAGTAATTTCAGTTTCGATGCATTCAACTTCGCAAACATCGGAATCTTGCGAAGCAGATCTGTTTCCTGTACTAGATCCAACAGTATCTTCTCCGAATCCTGTATGCAGCCAAGATTCGCACGTGATCGGTTTTAATTCAAGCTGTTATAAGGCTATCTATAGCTGAATTATCGGTTTTTGATAACAGTTTTAGGGAAAGTTTTGATACATTCCACCCCCTTTTTTAGATTTAGGGCGTTTTAAGCCCGTCTTTGTCAGGTTTTAGGATCGACCGGTTTAGCCGGGATTCGGTTATAATTAAAGACATGAATCAGGACGTAGATACTCTCATTGCTCAACTGGCGGCGCAATTGTCAGAGAAAAAACTCATGGTTGCTACTGCCGAATCCTGCACGGGCGGGTTAATAGCCAAATCCCTGACCGATCTGGCCGGCAGTTCGGACTGGTTTGAGCGCGGATTTGTGACTTATAGCAATGCGGCGAAGATCGAAATGATTGGTGTGCCGGAGTCAGTAATAGCTGAATATGGTGCGGTTAGCGAGGCGGTGGCGAATTCTATGGCGAGTGGCGCAAGACACCATAGTGCTGCTGAATGTTCTGTTGCAGTCACCGGTGTCGCCGGGCCGGCCGGTGGTAGTGACGAAAAACCGATCGGAACGGTATGGATCTCAGTAGCCATTAAAGATCAGATCTTCACGCAGAAATATCTGTTTGCCGGCGATCGCGATGCCATACGACAGGCGACCATGTTGCAAGCGATACAAAACCTGCTTCAACTTTTGAAAACAGATTGCTAGCAGTCTGTCGGACTTAAGGAATCGTAGCGAGCATGGTGGGAGAGTGAGACCAGATTTTCCCGATTTTGAGGCGCATAGTTGATCCTACGCAACGATAAATCGGGGGAATATGGGCCGCTCGCCCATCAGCGCAGTAGATTCTCCTAAGTCCGACAGGCTGCTAGGGCACGAATTTCTCGATTCGGCACAAATGGGTTTTCAGATTGGCCTGCTGCGAAAGCGGATCGAGTGCCGAACCGGTGAGGTGATTCACAGTGGCTGCCGGATGATATGGCTGTTGTTCATCCCATCCGATCGGAATAAACACCGTGGATGGCCGGATGCCGCGATACAGCCAGGCACGGGCCTTAATGCTGCCATTACTGGTTTCGATAATCACCCGGTCGCCGTCTTCAATATCATGCTTTTTGGCCTTGTCAGGATGAATCTGGCAATAGAGTTCGGGCCACATTTCCTGCGCCTGCCAAAAATAATGCGTCCACGAGTGAAAGTGCGGTGCCGGTGGCCGGCCGCTGACCAGTTCCGTGTCGAATACCGAATCGGGCGATAGATTTTCAGTTTTGGATGTTTCCGGGTATTTTATACTGGCCGGGTGAACCAGTACCTCATTGTCGAAAAATGGTGATATCCTGGTCTGTTCCGAAGTCTGCAAATACGGCAGATCAATCAACTGTTGCTGCTCACTATAAAATTCGGGTAATGTCGAAAGTCCCAACTGGGCAAATTTTTGTTCCTGCACATCAGTCCAGAATTCGAGTTTTCCACCCGGCGTAGGATAAGCATCATCCGAGTCAGGGTTGGCTTCTGCTCGCTGGGTAATATACAGCGGGTCGAGGTCATCGGCCGGATTCTGGCGTAAAGGTATTCGTATGGTCCGGTTCGCCAATGCCGTCAGGCGCTCGGTTGTTACCCCGGCAATATCGGCTGTCGCCGGAACCAGGACCTCGTCCCACAGGGTTCGTGGATTGTTGTACTCGGGTTTGAGCACATCGTCAAAACCGAATCGTTTGCCGAGTTCGATCCAGAACCAGTGATCCGATTTTGCCTCTCCGGGGGGATCGATGAAGCGGTCGTTCCAGACGATGCGCCGGTCCTCGGAGAAACGCGTGGTACCCCCTTTTTCGATACCGCTGGCCATGGGTAACACATAGTCGGCATAGGCTGAGGTTTCATTTTTGAAAAGTTCCATATGTACCAGCAGATCGAGCGTTTCGATCGCCGCACGTACCTTGCGCTGATTTGGCCACTGGCCGAGTGGGTTGTTACCGGTAATCAAGGCCCGGACAGGATAGGGTTTACCGGTGCTCATCGCATCGAGCCAGTCGACTGGATTCTTACCGATGGCTGGCTTGCAGGGCGGTTTACGTTCGGCCGGTATCGCCGGCTCCTGCCAGTTGAGTTCAGAGGAGAAATTAAAATAGCCGCCGCTCTTGCGGCCCCAGTTACCGGTGATCGCGGCGAGAAACATGAATACCCGATTGGTTTGCAACGCATTGGTGTGCTGATTGATGCCGCGGCTGAGGAATATCATGCATCCCTCGGCCGCTGATATTTCCCGTGCCAGATCAATAATCTGCCGCGCCTGCAAGTCAGTCACCCCGGCCGCCCATTCGACCGTGTATTCTTTTTTGCTGATGAAATCACGCCAGATCTGCCAGCCTTCGACCCATCGTTCACAGAATTCGATATTCGCCAGGTTGTTTTCAAACAGATAATGGATCATGCCCAGGCCCAGCGCCATGTCGGTGCCCGAGCGAATTGCAAGCCACTCATCCGCCTTGCTCGCGGTCACCGTTAAGCGCGGGTCGACGACTATCATCTTCGCCTTATTGCGCATGCGCCAGTCGTTCACCAGGCCAAAATTAACCGGGCGTGTTTCGGCCTGATTATCGCCGACATAAACGTAGAGTTCGGCGCTGCCGATGTCGTCTTCGGTATACACGTTTGCCAGATGGCCCATGCCCTGGACCAGTTCCAGCGCCAGGCCTTTGGCCAGACTGCAAAATGGTTCGGTGGAGGCGACATTTGGCGTACCCCAGAGACCCGCAAACAGTGGCACCGCACCGATGATGTTCAATACACCGGTACGAGTGCCGGCCTGGATGGCGAGTGATTCGCTGCCGTATCGTTCGCGCACAATCGACAGTTTCTCAGCAATTTCATCGATAGCCTGCTGCCAGCTGATGGGTTCGAATTTACCGCTGCCGCGTTTGCCCAGGCGTTTTAATGGTTGCACCAGGCGATGCGGATTGTTGTACATCTGCAGGGTCATTTGCGACTTCGGGCAAATCCGGCCCTGGAATACAGGGTCCTCGGTATTGCCGTAGATATTGACGACCTGGTTACCGCGCAGGTGATACTTGACCGGGCAGGCGTTGAAGCAGATATTGCAGCCACCGGGTACAATTCGCTCCGGCAGTTCCGCCTCACTGGATTTTTCGAGCTTATTGTAGGAACCGCGCGCTACTTCAGGCAGCAATTTGCCGCGTACCTCGTTATCGAGCATCAGTGCCGGTGTGCGGCGGCCCGGGCCTGATAAATCAGCCGCCCCCCTGTCGCGCAGCCGCTTCAGGTAAATCGTTGCCGGGTTTTGCAAAAAATGATCGGTATCGAGCAGTTCGCGCGCATCCTGCTGCGCCTGGTGCAACAGGTCATCCCTTTCACCGTAACTGATTGCGCGAGTAGGGCAAACTTCGGCGCAGGCAGGTCCCTGGCCGTTAGCGCGTCGATCGGCACAAAGATCACATTTCACCGCGTGGTGCTGGTCAGCGTTATAACCAATCGCACCGTAGGGGCAGGACAGTGCGCATTCCCCACAACCCGTGCAGCGGTTTTCATTGATCGAAACCACCCCGGTTACAGGGTCTTTGACGATAGCTTTCGGGTGAACCGGGCAGGCGCGTAAGCAGGCGGGACGCTCGCACTGCTGGCAGGTCACGGTGAGGAAGTCGAGCCTTGGCAAAACCTCGCTGTCGATCAAGGATTCCGGTTCGTTGAACCACATGACTCGATTGCGGTAAGCCTGTGGGCCGAGGGCATTGGTTTGCTTGCAGGCGGCTTCACAACTCTTGCAGCCGGTGCAGCGTTCGAGGTCAATCATTAGTGCCAGTCGAGCCACTTATCTGCCCCAGGCGGTGATATACCACCAGTCGATTTCACTATCGCCTGCGGCGTATCCGGCGAAAAACAGCACGACGATAATATGCGTCAGTAATCCGCCATAAAACAAAACTGCCACTATCATATGAATTCGGCGCGACCAGCCACGAACCATGCCCGCAGCCTGCCTGGCGCCGACCATTCGGGCTTCGCTGTCGATCAGCGACTGATATCGAAAACTTAACTGCGGGTGTCTCAACCAGTGGCTTAGTGCCGGTGAAAACAGGGCCTCGGACGCCTCGTGGTCGAGCAGATGCAGCAATTCAGTTTTTTTCTCAATAATTTCGCCAAGCGCAGTTTTATTCAGCGTGGCTGGGGCCGAAAATCCGAGCCCCATGCTACTGCGCGCGAACAAATGGGCGAAGGATCGGGACACGGCCGTGCGTAATACCGTTCCCTGGATCAGCAGAAACAACATCAGAAATAACACCAGACCGGGTGGTGAAAGCCAGTCGCCACCCGATGCATGTAGCAAAATCAGGCAGGCGCCCAGAGTGGCGCCCAATACATGTGTGACAAACCAGAAAGGCGGACTATCGCTATATCCGGAACGCTTCAGAATCGAAAAAAACAGCGGTGCCAGCAGCAGGCAAACCCCGATTGCTGCTGACCACTGGGCGGTCGGCGAGCCGGGTCTTTGCTGGCCGGGTAATGCCAGGCTGAGCAGTAGCACCGCTGCAGCAAGGCCGAGCAGGATATAGAGCCCATGGTTGGGCAAGTCGGGTCGTGACTGAGTGTTCAAGGGTCTAAAGGTCTAAAGGTATACCGGGTTACTGAGGCTTTTTTACATCATCACATGCTAACTATCCTGCCGGCAATGCTCAACCGATTTAAATTTAAAAGCAAAACTAAATTATTTTATGTGGCTCACCCTATGAGCTAGTGGCCTTTTATAATGTGCTTTATAGATTAAAAGCCACACGCTTACGGGGTTGAAATTTTTTAAAAAGTTCTCTTTATGTTCTCGGTGGTCTGTGGGATAATTTGCAACCATTACAGTCATGAATCCACCAATACAGGTAAATATTATATGGACGACAACAAGAAAAAAGCACTCACCGCGGCACTCGGGCAAATCGAGAAGCAATTTGGCAAGGGATCGGTCATGCGCATGGGCGACGGCGGTGTAGACATGAGTATTGATGTGGTTTCGACCGGCTCACTATCACTCGATCTGGCATTGGGCATAGGGGGCTTGCCGCGTGGCAGGGTAGTAGAAATTTATGGACCTGAATCGTCGGGTAAAACCACGCTGGCGCTGCAGGTGATTGCTGAAGCTCAGAAGGCGGGTGGTACTGGCGCATTTATCGATGCGGAACATGCGCTTGATCCAAGTTATGCCGGCAAACTGGGAGTTGATATCGATGAATTACTGGTTTCACAACCTGATACCGGTGAGCAGGCGTTGGAAATAACCGACATGCTGGTGCGTTCCGGGGCGGTTGACGTGGTTGTCATCGATTCGGTAGCGGCATTGACTCCGAAGGCTGAAATTGAAGGTGACATGGGTGATTCGCACATGGGCCTGCAGGCGCGACTGATGTCACAGGCCTTACGTAAGTTAACCGGCAATATCAAACGTTCGAATACGATGGTGATTTTCATCAACCAGATCCGTATAAAAATAGGCGTCATGTTTGGCAACCCGGAAACCACTACCGGGGGCAATGCATTAAAATTCTACGCCTCGGTGAGGCTTGATATACGCCGCATTGGTGCGATTAAGCGGGGTGATGAAGTCATCGGTAATGAAACCCGTGTCAAGGTAGTGAAAAACAAGGTAGCCCCCCCATTCAAACAATGTGAATTCGAGATATTGTATGGCGAAGGTATATCGCGAGAAGGTGAGTTGATCGACCTCGGTGTCAAACTGGGCATGATAGACAAGGCCGGTGCCTGGTATAGCTATAATGAAGAACGCATCGGCCAGGGCAAGGATAATGTCCGCGCATTCCTGAAACAACATAAACAGATCGCAGAGGAAATTGAAGCGCGAATTCGCGCCGAACTTTTACCAAAACCATCTAATCCGGATGACAGCGAAGCCATGGAAACCGACCCACCGGTAGAAGTTGAGACAGCAGAGTAGTAACCCCACCCACACCTGCTGTTTCAGTGGCCATGCTAGCTGGCTTGAAGCCCCTGATTAATCTCCGATCAGGGGCTTTGTTTTTTCCAGAATTTAACTTTTATGAGAACGAAAGATAAAACCACTCGTAGTATCCGCGTGGTGGCAATGGACCTGCTGGCCAGGCGCGAACATTCTGTTTACGAATTAACCCGTAAACTAAAACAGCGCGATTTTGAAAATGATGAAATTGATGCTGCTATAGCGGCCTTGCAGCAGGATAATCTGCAGAGCGATAGTCGATTTATTGAGAGTATTGTTAATTACCGAATTAATGCCGGTTTCGGACCGATAAAAATCAGATATGAATTACGCCAAAAGGGGGTTAGTGAGGGCCTGGTGGATGATTATTTCTCCGGCCTTGACATCGACTGGCAATCGAGCATGGCCGGGCAAAGAATTAAAAAGTTCGGCGACAGCTTACCCGTTGATTATAAAGAAAAAATGAAACAGGCCCGTTTTTTACAAAATAGGGGTTTTTCTCCCGAGTCAGTCATGCGATTATTCCGATAAGGATTCAAAAGCATTGATTTCGGCCTGAATTCTCTGCCGACATCACATTCAACTATTTAATTTATGATCACCAGTGCCGAGTTAAGGGATAAGTTCCTCAAGTATTTTGAAAGTCACGGGCATACCATCGTCGCGTCGAGTCCGCTCGTGCCTGGAAACGATCCCACCCTGTTATTTACCAATTCCGGCATGGTGCAATTCAAAGATGTATTCCTGGGAACCGACAAGAGAAGCTATAGCACGGCGGTTAGCTCGCAGCGCTGCGTTCGGGCCGGTGGCAAACACAACGACCTGGAAAATGTCGGTTACACCGCAAGGCACCATACTTTTTTCGAAATGCTGGGCAACTTTAGTTTTGGCGATTATTTCAAAAAGAAAGCGATATTTTACGCCTGGGATTTTTTAACCCGGGTTGTCGGTTTGCCACCGGAAAAACTCTGGGTCACGGTTTACGTCGATGATGACGAAGCGGCAGATGTCTGGTTAAACGATATTGGTGTCGATGCGAGTCGATTTACCCGAATTGGTACATCCGACAATTTCTGGTCGATGGGCGACACAGGCCCCTGCGGACCCTGTAGCGAAATATTCTACGACCACGGCGCACAGATCGAAGGCGGACCGCCGGGGACTCCCGAACAGGATGGCGATCGGTATATCGAAATCTGGAACCTGGTATTTATGCAATACAACCGGGATGAACAGGGAGTAATGCATCCATTGCCTAAACCATCAGTCGATACCGGCATGGGTCTCGAACGACTTGCTGCGATCATGCAGCATGTACATAACAACTATGATATTGACCTGTTTAAGTATTTGATCAAGACCGCAGCGGAATTGACCGGTACCCGGGATCTACAGGATAAATCACTGCGCGTCATTGCCGACCACATACGCTCCTGTGCATTTTTAATTGTCGATGGTGTGTTGCCCTCGAATGAAGGACGTGGATACGTTTTGCGGCGTATCATTCGTCGTGCGGCACGCCATGGCCATCAATTGGGTTGCAAGCAACCCTTCTTTTATCGACTGGTCCCTGCACTGGACGAGTTAATGGGTGACGCTTATCCCGAACTGCGAAAGTACAAAGATCACGTCGCACGTGTTTTGCAAAAAGAAGAACAGCGATTCGCCGAAACCCTCGAACAGGGGATGCGTATCCTCGAAGACAATATCGCGCAAATGAAAGGGCAAACAATTAGTGGCAATATCGTGTTCAAACTCTACGATACCTACGGTTTTCCGGTTGACCTGACTGCCGATGTAGCGCGTGAAAGAGGATTACAGATAGACGAAACCGGTTTCGAAATACACATGCGGGTGCAAAAAACCCGCGCCAGGGCATCCAGTCAGTTTGCCATTGCCGGTGAGAGTTTAGCTATCAACGAACTTGAAACCACGTTATTCAATGGTTACGACGAAAGTGAGGTGGAAACACGGGTGACCGCAATCATGCAAAATGGAGCGCAGATTGAAGTGCTCGAAAATAGTCAGCAAGCCATTGTGATTCTCGAGCAGACACCATTTTATGCCGAGTCGGGTGGACAAGTCGGCGATATTGGCACGCTAAAGCATGCGGGTGTCGAATTTGGGGTTACCGATACGCAAAAACAAAACGATGTTTATCTGCATATAGGACAGATTCGAAGTGGGAAGTTGGCTGTTGGCGAAACTTTGACGGCACAGATCGACCAGAGCCATCGGCGGGCCGTGGTGCTCAATCATTCAGCAACCCACCTGATGCACGCGGCTTTACGGCAGGTCCTGGGTGATCACGTGCAACAGAAGGGTTCGCTGGTCAATGCCGACAAATTACGCTTTGACTTTTCACACTACCAGCCGCTAAGTGCCGATGAAATAGAACGGATTGAAACCCTGGTGAATGATCAGATACGCTTGAACCTGCCAACGCATGCCGAGGTAATGGATATGGATGCTGCCCGGGCAACCGGAGCGATGGCCCTGTTTGGTGAGAAATATGGCGAAACAGTGCGCGTGCTAAGAATAGGGTCCGACTCGGTCGAGCTTTGTGGAGGAACCCATGTACAAAGAGCGGGTGATATAGGTTTGTTCAAAATTATTGTAGAAACCGGTATCGCTGCGGGAGTGCGTCGGATCGAGGCCATCACTGGCAGTGAGGCAGTAAGCCGATTTATCGATAGCGAGCACAAGTTAGATGCGGCGGCATCGGCACTCAAGGCCAGTCGTGAAGACCTGGCAAACAAAATCGAGCAACTGTACGCCACTAACCGGGATCTGCAAAAGCAACTGACCTCGTTAAAGTCGAAAGCAGCGTCCGAGGTCGGCGGTGACCTGGTTACTCAGGCGGTGGATGTTAAGGGTATCAAGGTGCTGGCAGCCAGAATCGATGGCGCCAATGTCAAAACCCTGCGTGATACGGTTGATCAATTGAAGCATAAACTGCGTGCGGCGGTCGTCGTGCTGGCAAGTAGTGACAATGGTAAGGTGTCGATAATTGCCGGGGTGACGAAAGCCGAAACGGATCGAATTCGTGCTGTTGATCTGGTTAATGTCGTGGCCGAACCCTGTGGTGGTCGAGGTGGCGGCAGAGCAGACATGGCGCAGGCTGGTGGTAACGCGCCTGAAAAACTGTCCGAGGCACTCGATCTGGTTGTCCCCTGGGTCGAAACCAGGCTCTAAGTGAAGATTCTATCGATCAAATTAATTATACAAGAGAGCGGGATTTTCCTATAATCCGCGCTCGTTTTCACGCTCTCAGCACATGGCTTTACTGGTTCAAAAATACGGTGGCACCTCGGTAGGTTCGATTGAAAGAATCGAGGCGGTTGCAGACAAAGTGGTTGCCTATAAGGATCAGGGCAACGATATGGTTATCGTGGTTTCTGCGATGAGCGGCGAAACCAATCGGCTGGTCGCCCTGGCCCAGGAAATTAGTCCGCAAGCCAGCGGTCGAGAACTTGACGTATTGATGACTACCGGTGAACAGGTAACCATCGCATTACTGGCGATGGCGCTCGAAAAGCGTGGCTACGCGGCCAAGTCGTATACCGGTGGACAGGCTAAAATCGTGACTGACAATAACCACAACAAGGCGCGAATCAAATCTATCGACCATCAAAATATTCAACGCGATCTCGATGCCGGGCGCATCATTGTGGTTGCCGGTTTTCAGGGTGTTGATGAAGAAAGCAATATAACCACCCTGGGTCGCGGAGGCTCAGATACCACGGGTGTCGCGCTGGCAGCAGCCCTCAAGGCCGATGAGTGCCAGATATTTACTGATGTTGATGGTGTCTATACCACCGACCCGAGAGTCGAACCCGAGGCGCGGCGACTGATAACCATTACTTACGAGGAAATGCTCGAGATGGCCAGTCTCGGCTCGAAGGTTTTGCAGATCAGGGCGGTTGAGTTCGCTCAAAAATACGCAGTCCCGTTGCGTGTCCTGTCATCGTTCGAAGAAGGTGAGGGCACCCTGATTACCACTGACTATGAAACGGATAAAACTATGGAACAAGCCCTAATCTCAGGCATCGCCTTCAACCGTGACGAGGCCCAACTGACCATTAACGGTGTTTCCGATACCCCCGGCGTTGCCTATCAGATACTGGGACCCATTTCCGATGCCAATATCGAAGTCGATATGATACTGCAGAACGTCGGTGCCGATGGTTCAACCGATTTCACCTTTACTGTTCATCGTAACGACTATGAGACCGCGATGGCATCGCTCGAGAAAACGGCAAATCAGCTAAAGGCGCGTGAAGTCAGGGGTAATAATAGAATTGTCAAAATATCCCTGGTCGGTGTCGGCATGCGCTCGCATGCCGGTATTGCAAGCCGTATGTTTGAAATCCTGGCCAGGGAAGGCATCAATATCCTGATGATATCGACCTCTGAGATCAAGATTTCGGTGCTGGTCGATGAAAAATACCTCGAGCTTGGCGTGCGGGCCTTGCACGAAGGATTCGATTTAAAATCAGAATGATAGAGTCGATTTCCCCCGGTTGGGGTATTGGCTTTAGATACGCTTGTTAGGTAGAATGGGGGTTGGGAAAGTGGAGAGTTGTCCTCAATCTACATAGTAATAAGTGATATCTATGGAAAAACAGGGTTAGATTGAGGAAATATATATTTGGAGAGATAGTATGCTGATATTAACGCGGCGAGTGGGAGAAACATTAATGGTGGGTGACGATGTCACGGTCACCGTACTGGGTGTTAAAGGAAATCAGGTCAGGATTGGTGTTAACGCGCCCAGGGAAATTGCGGTACATCGCGAAGAAATCTATGAGCGCATCCAGGCTGAAAAGGCACAGGCACAGAACCAGGATCAGCCCCAGGAGCAAGAAGACGATCAAATAGGGAATTCAGCTTAAAGTTAGTTAGCTGACGTCTGGAAACAAAAGCGGCGATCCTCGTCGCTTTTTAGATACCAATATTCGATAAATTTGGTCGCAAGGCTAGCGAATTGTCTTGATTAAATTTAAGATACCGCCAATTCGACGCAAAGGGGAAATAGTTAATAACACATCAGGAAAACGAAACCCAAGAAATTAACGAATTTGGAGAGATGGCCGAGCGGCTGAAGGCGCTCCCCTGCTAAGGGAGTATACGTTAATCGCGTATCGAGGGTTCGAATCCCTCTCTCTCCGCCATTAACACTAATAAACCTATTTAAAAACAATTAGATAGGTTTATTTTATTAATTTTAGTCCCCCAATTGGCCCCCGATGATGAACATTAAATGTTGGTTTAGGGCGTTTTTCTGATTCCGATTCACTGTATTGACTGAGATTGAACCCGAAAGTATAGAACCAGAATACATTTCGACGGCGACTACCAAAAACTTCATCCAAGTATCTGAAACTATGGGTTTTATTCATTTTTGGGAACTACAGTTGCCCCCAATGTTGCCCCCGATTTGGTGTCTTATCTCGTAATTATTAAATTCACTGGATAACCGTCGAATCAAGAAAAGCGGACGCTGGGGAATTTACGATGAGCGGCAGAAACCGACCCTTAGGAGACGTTGCGTTAGATCTTAGTTTCTCGAAATGTAACGGGCTAAAAAGAAGCGCCCATAGTTTTACCTATAGTTGTATGTATCTCACTTTTGAGCCAATGACGTAGTCTTTCAAACCGATTTTTTTCCGCAAAACTAGATGAACATACCAGCCAATAACCGGATCGCATACGGACCGATGTGCCGACAGCCTTGAGATATCCAGCCTTGACATCCCCTTCGACTAGGAGTGTTCGACCAGATCGGA
>JAPUFZ010000048.1 GCA_027293245.1 Gammaproteobacteria bacterium | reverse complement strand
TTGGCCGGGTCGACCTTGCCTGCGGCGGTAATCTGACCGGAGAAAAAACGCCCAAAGTAATTGGCAGCTTCAATCACAGCACGGTAACCGCCGATGTTAGCCATCGAACTCAGGGCATCGAGTTTTTGCGCGCGCGATATTCTCGGAATACTGTCCATCGATAAGGCAGTGGCATTATTTTGTGCCAACCGCCTGAGCATTTTTTCGTTTTGCGCCGGCCACAGGAAACTAATCAATCGACAGCCCCTCGGCATTAAATCGATTTCGTGTTTGTTGAGTTCAAGGTTTTGCTCGGGGGGACGCACCTTAAGCACCAGGTCAGACGCCGCCCAGGTCGTTTCTGCATTTTTGCCGATACTGGCGCCCGCCGCTTCATAGTGCTCGTCGGAATAATTAGCCCCGGCACCCGCACCGGATTCGACAATCACTTCGAAACCGAGCTTGATCAGTTTTTCGGTGACACTGGGCGTCGTCGCTACGCGCTTTTCATCGACATGGATTTCTTTGAGTACGCCTATTTTCATAGTTTGCCCAACCGAAAGGGGAAATAATTAATGAAACCTCGTCATGCCGGGCTTGCCCCGGTATAAATTCAGGTATCAGAGGATTCTTACGCTTGCCTGAATTACATCTTAACCCTATTCTGCCCTAAATTAAGGATCGATACCCCATGAAAATATTTAATCATATTATCAATCAGGCTCGCAACGACCCCAAAACCATTGTTTTGGCCGAGGGTGATGATATCCGAGTGATCGAAGCGGCGGTGCGCGCCACCGAGGATGCTATTGCCTCCTGCGTGCTAGTTGGTAGCCGTGAATCGATCGAGCAGCAGGCGGCCGACGCCGGCCTGAAACTGGACCATATACGAATCGAAGATCCGGAGACCTCGGAACAGTTGCCGGATTATGCACACAGATTGTTTGAGTTGCGCAAAAAAAAGGGCCTGACAAAGGAACTGGCATGGCAACTAGTGCAGGATCCGCTCCATTTCGCCGATTTGATGCTAGCTGCGGGCGAGGCTGACGGGTCCATCGCCGGCGCGCGCTATACCACGGGTGATCGGGTGCGTTCGGCCTTGCGAATCATTGGTGCAGCACCGGGGTTCAACACCGTATCGAGTTTCATGTTGATGATATTTGAATCCGAGCACCACAATCCAAAACAGGCGATGATTTTTTCCGAGTGTGCGCTGGTGATCGACCCCAGTGCTGAGCAGTTAGCCGAGATCGCAATCGCCTCAACGGCCAGTGCACGCCAGTTCATCGACGCCGAACCTCGTGTCGCCATGCTCTCATTCTCGACCAACGGCAGCGCAGAGCATCCATTTGTCGACAAGGTGCGCGAGGCGACTGACCTGGTTCGCGCGCAACAGCCCGATTTAGCCATCGATGGAGAAATTCAACTCGATGCCGCCCTGGTAGCGTCAGTCGCGGAGAGGAAAATGTCGGACTCGAGGACCCGGGGCAATGCGAACGTATTGATTTTCCCCGACCTGAATGCCGCCAATATCGGTTACAAGATTGCGCAACGATTAGGCGGTGCGACCGCCATCGGCCCAATTATGCAGGGATTGAATAAACCGGCTAACGATTTATCGAGAGGTTGTTCGGCCGACGATGTCTACAACCTGATTGCGCTGACATCTGTACAGGCTCAAAGCTAAACCCGGCACTGTGAATCTAAACTGTAATTGGGTTCAGATTACAATAAGCACAATAAGCAATTACAGGATACACTATTGGAAACTTGGATTAGTCATCGAAACGGGAGTGTTTTATGCCGGGCGTAGAAGGACGGGTGGCACTGGTAACGGGTGCAGGTCGAGGAATCGGGCAGGTGGCGGCCGGGCTGCTGGCTTCACGCGGTGCACGCGTGATGGCCGTTGCGCGTAGCGAGAATGAATTACAGACGCTGGGCCTGGACTATATCGTGGCGGATCTGGGTACACCTGACGGTTGTACCCTTGCGGTGGAGGAAACACAGGATCGTCTGGGCCCGATTGAAATTCTGGTATGCAATCACGGTGTTGGCTCGGCCCAGGAGCGGGTGATCTGGGAACAGGAGCCGGAGCTTTGGCGCGAAACGATGCGCATCAACCTGGATGGCCCGTTTTTCCTGTCACGGCTTGTTGTCGAAGGCATGATTGAAAAGGGTTACGGCCGGCTTGTGTTCACCAGTTCGACTGCCGGACAGGTGGCGGAATACGCCGGCAGCGCTTACAACAGTTCAAAGCACGGCATTCTGGGCCTGATGCGCTCGGTGGCCCAGGATGCCGGGGCGTATAACGTGACTTCCAATGCAGTGCTGCCCGGCTGGGTGCGAACTCCAATGGCTGAGAAATCGGCCGCAGCCGAAGCCGAACAACGTGGTATCTCCCCGGACGAGGTATGGGCAGAAAGAGCTTCGCACTACCCGGCGGGTCGGGTGGTGACACCCGAAGAAGTGGCCGAGGTGATCGCCTTCCTGGCATCCGAAGAATCCAGTGGCGTCAACGGGGAGGCCATAACCGTGGCCCTGGGAAGTATGTGGTGAATATGAAATCAGGCTTTGATATCGAAAAGCAGATGGTTTTGGCGCCAATCCTAACCGACAACATAGTTGTCTAGAGAGGCCAGTATCGCATGAATCCTGATCTACGCCAGGCCTCAATCGAGTATCTCATCCGTTACGGTGGCGATAGATTTGAAAATCTGTTTTCCAGCGCAAAGGGTTCTGTTGTCATAGACGATACAGGCCGTGAAATCCTGGATTTTACCTCCGGGCAAATGTGCGCAACCATTGGCCACAATCACCCTGCCATTCTTGCCGCTATGAACGAGGCCGGCAGTCAGGCCTTGCACATGTTTTCCGGTATGATTCCGGAAGTGGTAGCCGAGCTGGGACTAACCCTGGCCCAGGACTGGTTGCCCGAGCCCCTGAAAAAATCATTGTTCATCAATACAGGATCGGAAAGTAATGAAGCCGCACTGCGAATGGCCAAGCTGTATACCGGTGGCTACGAAGTACTGGCGGTTGGTGGCTCCTGGCATGGCGTGACGAGTGGTGCGGCATCGGCTTCGTTTGCGAGCGATCGGCGAGGTTACGGGCCGCCTGTGCCTGGAGTCTACGTTATCCCCGAACCCTATGCCTATCGACCGTTAATCCCAGGAGCTAACGAACAAGAGTCGGCAATGGCTTGCCTGGAATTCGGCTTAAAAATGTATGATATGCAATCCCGGGGTAGCCCGGCGGCGATTATAGTCGAGCCGATAATAAGCGCGGGTGGGGTTCTGGTGCCACCAAAGTGTTTTATGGAAGGCTTACGGCGGGCAGCGGATGAACGCGGCATGCTGTTGATATTCGACGAGGCTCAAACAGCCTTCGGTCGTCTCGGCGAAACATTCGGCGCTGTGTATCATGGCGTCGTGCCGGATATCATGACCACCTCCAAGACTATGGGTGGTGGCCTGCCGATTGCCGCAACGATAACCACCGATGGCATCGAACACGAAGTGCACGAAAAAGGATTCACCTTTTACACCAGCCATGTCTCTGACCCGCTGATGGCCCATGTCGGTTTGGCCGTGTTGAATACCATTCGTAACGAAAATCTAATCGACAAAGCCCGCGAAAAAGGCGCTTATTTGCGATCCGGACTGGAAGAATTGCAGCAACGTCACGAGGTGATCGGTGACGTCCGCGGAGTCGGTCTATTGCTCGGTGTCGAACTGGTTCGCGACCGTAAATCGCGTTCTCCCCACCACGAGTTAGGCGAGTTGACTACCTCGCGATGTTTTGAACTTGGCCTTTCAATGAATATCCGGCGTCGGCCTGAACGCGGTGCGGTATGGCGTATTGCGCCGCCGTTGACAGTGTCTAACGATGAGATTGACCGGGCGCTTAGCATACTCGATCAGGCGTTGAAAGAGTGTGTCGATGCGCTAGCGAAACCGATACCTTAAACACCCTGGACCAGATAAAGGTAATAGCTTCATCAGAAAAGTTGTTAACCGAATCTAAACTAGAAAATCGAGTAATCTACCTGATCTCCCTTTTTCAAACTTTGTTTCATCGACGGCATTGGATATTTCAGACCGCTGGACGAATTGAAAACAACGACCCGGTCATCCGGTCCAACCCGCCCATTTTTCCGCTCTATTTCCAGTGCCACCAGGCAAGCCGCGCCCTCGGGACACAAGTGCAGACTGTACGTCGTCAAACCAATCTGGACAGATGGCGTCCTGATTTAAGAGACAGTTCAGCCCATCAGGTTTAAATTATTTCGGTTATCGTAATACATCTTTCGGCGCATGGCCAAGGTGTTTAATTTAATAGCATGCCTCTGATCCAGTATTTCCTGTCCACGTCCGTAATACACATCAACAATCGTCCGGATAACATCTCGACGTGCTTTGATTCTTAGCTTAGGTGAACTCCTATTGCATTTGCGCTGGCTGCAGAATGACGGCTAAGTGCCGATCAGAGACTACTTAGCAGGAATATTTCGGTTCTCTCGAACGGCTGCTTAGGCCCAATGAGCAACCGAACAATGACTGAAATGGTGATAGGCCGGTTTGTGCCCTATATAGATACTCATACCCACTCTCGACCATACTGGTAAAGCTGTCAGGTATCTGTCAGTGAGAGCGGGTGTGAGTATCTATAATGTGCCGAAATCGGGAGCAAATAATTATCCCGCGAATGTCTGCTCCTGGGAATTATTCTTGAATTAGTTCCTATTAGAAACCTACTCTAAGATAGCAGCCATTCGTGATTCAATTATGGACGGCTCTAACGTGCCCTAACTTGCCATTCACAGTTCAATTCTAGGTAGCTAGAATCAAGGAAATCGAGTCATTCCTATGAGGCTACCGGCAATGGCAAGCGATACCGGTCGTTGCGTGTTGGATGGGGAATGAGTAAAGCGCCAATTTGGGATACTCATTTTAAGTCTATGATCATAATCAAAATATTTCGGCAATAACTTTAAGGCAACCACCCATTTTCGCTAACGAGGGTACATAACAGGATAAAATCAATCCATCTCGAAGAGAAAAATATTCAAATGGCGCTATAAGCAGTACGTTCTATAATATGGATACGCGCCATCAGGTCTCCTTTTTGACTTTATCACCCAAGGTCACACCGGCTCCAAAAGGCCTTTATGATGTAAAAAGAGAAATGAGTTTGAATCCGGCATATCCTGATAAGTTGATGTGTTTTTCAGAACTGGCTACATAGCACACAGCAACACAGCTGTATCTGATCAATAAGAAAAGCTACACATTATTAAATGGGCCATCACCGTGGTCAGGTGGTGATAACCAGCCCATATTGGTTCAGCGCGTCTCGGTCAGTCCGTCGACGTTGCTCATCCGCATGAGCTGATCTCGCTGCATTTTGAGCGCCAGGTGATTGCGCACTCGAATGCGCAGAATATCCGGCTGCACCGGCTTACGAATGAAATCGATGGCGCCCTCGCCGAGTCCACGTGCCTCGTCGCCCGCAGTCTCCCGGGCAGTCAGAAAAATCACCGGAACCTCTTGTGTGGCAGCGTCTGCACACAGCTGTCTACACAGGGAGAAGCCGTCCGCGTCTGGTAAGCCAATATCGAGCAGGACAAGGTCGAAACGTCGCTCCCGAGCGAGCGCGAGGCCGGCGCTGCCCGTGTATGCAGTCATGACAAGGATTCCATCTTCCTCAAGCAGGGTCGTAACTAATCTGCACATCCTGCGATCGTCATCAATCACGAGAACCCTGGCACCACTCGCATCGCCCGCACGTCGTCCCACATGTGATACGGTCGCAGCGGTACCCT
>JAPUFZ010000047.1 GCA_027293245.1 Gammaproteobacteria bacterium | reverse complement strand
GTTCAGTAGCCGGTGGCGAAATGGTCGAACGCGCAGCAGTTGGCCGCTTTATCGGTGCCGGCCTGGAACTGGGCGGAAAAGATCCTGCCTATGTTCGAAAGGACGCGAATCTGCGCCATGCACTTGAGACGGTAACCGATGGCGCCATTTTTAATACCGGTCAGTCCTGCTGTGGTATCGAAAGGGTATATGTCGACGGGTCGATAATGCAGAAGTTTGTCGATGGCGTGGTCGATCTGGTCAAGACTTATAATCTAGGTCGCCCTGATGATGCCGACACCAACCTGGGGCCACTGGTAAAAGCGAGCGCCGCCGATTTCGTGCGCGGGCAGATCGACGAAGCGGTCGCTGCCGGCGCAAAAGCACTGGTCGATCCGGCTACCTTTAGCGCGGATAAAAAGGGGACTCCATATCTTGGCCCGCAGGTATTGATCGATGTCGATCACTCGATGCGTGTGATGACCGAAGAAACTTTTGGTCCCGTGGTTGCCATTATGTCAGTCAGTGGAGATGAAGAGGCAATCAAGCTGATGAATGATAGCGAGTTCGGTCTGACCGCGGCGGTATTCACCCAGGATGAAAATGCTGCGATTGAAATTGGCAACCAGATCGATACCGGCACCTGGTTTATGAATCGCTGCGATTATCTCGACCCTGCACTGGCATGGACCGGTGTCAAAAATTCTGGCCGTGGTTGTACGCTCTCATCTGTCGGTTTTGAGCACATGACCCGACCCAAGTCTTATCATTTGAAGATGGTTTAATAAAACACGGGGTTAGTAAATCAAGGTTTAACAACATGAATGCAAACTGGAATTACCCCACGGCAATGCGTGTCGGTGCTGGTCGCATAAGCGAGCTGGCCGATGTCTGTCGTGATCTTAAAATGAATGCAGCGCTGCTGGTCACCGACCCTGGCCTCGCGGGGCTGCCGATGGTGGCCGATGCCGTCGCTAACTGCCAGCAGGCGGGACTGTCGATAGCAGTATTCAGTGATATCAAATCTAATCCTAGCGGTACCAATGTCGGCGAAGGTCTGGCTGCCTATAATGACGGCAAGCATGACGGCGTTATCGCGTTCGGCGGTGGCAGCGGGCTCGATGCCGGTAAGGCGATAGCAGTTATCGCCAATCAAAGCTGCTCACTGTGGGAGCTCGAAGACATTGGTGATAACTGGTTGAATGCCGATGCGGATAAAATTCCGCCGATCATCGGTGTACCGACCACTGCGGGTACTGGTTCAGAAGTGGGTCGCGCCTCGGTTATCGTCAATGAAGAAAAACATATAAAGACCATTATATTTCACCCCAAAATGTTACCAGCCTGCGTCATACTCGATCCCGAGTTGACGGTTGGCTTGCCCGCGGGTCTGACCGCTGCAACCGGTATGGATGCACTATCGCATAACCTCGAAGCGTTTTGTGCACCGGGCTACCACCCGATGGCTGAGGGCATTGCCATTGAAGGCATGCGCCTGATTAAAGAGTATCTGCCAACCGCAGTCGCCGATGGCGGCAACATCGAGGCACGTACCCAGATGCTGGTTGCCTCGTCCATGGGTGCAACCGCATTCCAACGCGGTCTCGGTGGCATGCACGCGCTCGCCCATCCGCTCGGTGCCACCTATGACGCCCACCACGGCATGCTTAATGCAATCCTGATGCCTTATGTATTGAAAGCAAATCGCAGTAAAATCGATACCCGTATTGAACGCCTGGCACGATATCTTGATCTTGAACCTGACTTCGACGCATTCTTGAACTGGGTACTGGCGATGCGCGAGCAGATTGGTATTCCTCACGCGCTCTCTGCGATTATTCCGGAAGACAGCCGATTATCAGAAATTGGTGAAATGGCGGTAGTTGATCCTTCAGCCGGGGGCAATCCAATTTTGCATGATGCGAAAACCTACGCCGAGATTGCCCGCAACGCTTACAATGGTAACTTGTAAGGATATTCGCAGTTTTATAAGGGGTCGGAGCCAATTAAATGCCACTCATGATAGGTAACTGATTCGGTACTATTTAATTGGCTCCGACCCCTTTAAACCTTGTTAGATTTTAAATCCCTTTATATCGAGTTACGGCAGTGATACAGAGAGTAGAGATTGATGAGCAATAGAAGACGGTTAGATGATAAGGTAAATTGGGATAATACCCTGGGTTTGCCCATTATTGCATCGGCAGGTGGCCTGGTCTGTAATCGCTTCGACCACATTTTATTAATATTCAAACGCGGAAAATGGGATATGCCAAAGGGGCGTATTGAGACTGATCAGCCAAAAGACGTGGCTGCTTTACGAGAGGTTAACGAAGAGACAGGCCTCAATATCGATAAATTGACTATCCAGGGCAAACTCGTTTCCACCTGGCATACCACTCGCCATGGCGACGTTGAATATCTGAAAAAAACGTATTGGTATTTGATGAAATATGATGGCGACGATGATGACACCAAGCCCCAGATGGAAGAGGGTATAATCGAATGCCGCTGGATTCATGTGAGCGATCTACCGGCGTACCAGGAGTTATTAAGGCCACGTATTAATTACGTTGTTGATTTCTGGCATCAGAATCTGGCTTACGTACCAAGGAGTTAGCAGTATCCCAATGCTGGTTGGCCTGGTTTTGTATACATTCAAAATAACTCACGGTAACACCACCCGCATTTGCCTAGCGCCTGTTGGAGAGATGTTTCCGGATTAAACAAGACGCCGTCATCGGGTGAGAACTGACGATGACGATAGCTGTTTTTACCTACAGGCTCGTAGGTAGCCAGGATTTCTTCTTTACGTGCTACCAGGTCGGCAACCGCTTCAACCAGTGCCAGCAGATCGGCTTCGGTGGTATAGATTCCGAGGCTGGCTCTTGCCATGCCGCGTTTCCTTTCTACCTGTTCTTCCGAGTTGGGCGCGTCGGGATCTATATCCATGGCCCAGAGTTCCGGCTTGAGTATCTCGCGCACATAAGGGTGTGCACAGAAACAACCATTACGAACCTGGATATTGTGATAGTCGTTCAACGCCGCTGCGGTCAGCCCATGGTCGAAGCCCTGGATGTTAAACGGGATGGTACCCGTGCGTGGAACATCGGATGGCGCAGGGCCGTATAGGTTGACACCGTCAATCGCGGAGAGCTTTTCCCAGACCATATCGATGAGCTTTATTTCTTTAGCACGAATATTGTCCATGCCGATCTTAAGTAATATATCGAGTACTGCGCCGAGGGTGATAGCGCCGACGATATTGGGTGTACCGGCTTCTTCGCGATCCGGCAAGATCTCAGACGGTGTGAAACTAGTCAGATAAACATCGTCTACCATGCCACCGCCAACTTCGGCGGGTGGCATTTCCGCGAGCAGGCTGCGTTTGGCGATGACCGCACCCGGTGAACCCGGTGCGTAAATTTTATGGCCGGAAAATACCAGTACATCGATATCGGCATCGTCGATTGATTTGTTCTGCATCGATACCGGTGCATGCGCAATCATTTGCGAGGCATCAACCACCAGGTAAGCGCCAACAGAATGCGCCAGTTGGGCGAGTTCATGCAACGGGGTCAGTGAGCCGGTAACATTGCTGGCGCCGGTAATCGCGATGTAATTGATTTTCTCGCTATGTTTTTGCACGTACTCAGACACCACATCAAGGTCGAGTCCGCCATAGGCTGGGGCTTCGCCCATCAAAGGCATATGAACCACCAGCCTCGAATGCTTACGATGGGGCAGGTCGTTGGAATGGTGTTCCATCTCCGAAACCAGCACGACGTCACGCTCGGGTCGTTGGGCTGCGAGTTCTGCCGCAATTCGGTTGAATCCGGCGGTCGCGCCGCTACCGGTGAAATAGACGCTGTATATGTCAGGATCTGCTCCAACAAAGGCGAGTACACGCTCATGTGCCCATTCATAGGCATGTGATGCACCGCGCGCGGCGTAGTGTAAGTCGCTGTGGGTGCTAGCGTAATGCGCGAGAAAATCCTGTGCCACCTCGAACGCGGGTCGCATCATCAGGGTCGATGCGGCAGAATCCAGGTAATGGCGTGGGCCGCTGCTGCCGTCTGCCATAGGGTAGATTGTATCTCGGCCAATGAAGCTATCTTGTATGGTTTGTAACAGGCTGGAATCACTCATGGTATTTTTTGACGGGCTAGAATAACGCGTATTGTCGCATATTTTAGGTTGAAACATATATTTGTGAAAACTGCCACAGGCTGTCATGTCAATCGGTCAAAGTACTCGTAGTGCAGGGTAGATTCGAGTTTGGTGGCAACTCTTTTCATTTCCTTCGGCTGATACCCGAAATAGTTTAATTCTTCCAGCCAGCACCAGGTAAAAGCAAATCACATCGTCTCCCTGGCAGAACAGGGACTTGCCTTCTTCCAGCGAAATAATAGGTGCATGCTGGCATACGCGGTCCAGTTGTTCATCGGATAGCCTCGAAAACAAGATGAACCTTTTACCGGTATACCCCGGATAACATTATCTATAGCTGAGCCATATTTCCATGCAATAATAAATCACCTGATCGCAGGTGGATAACTTCGAAATGAACGATAACAAAGAATTCGACTATATTATCGTTGGTGCCGGTTCGGCCGGCTGTGTACTGGCCAATCGACTCAGTGAAGATAACGACCATTCGGTATTAATTCTGGAAGCAGGACCGATGGATAACAAGTTATTGATCCATATTCCAGCGGGTGTTTACAGTGTCTACAAGGACCCCAGTATCAACTGGAATTACTTGACTGAACCAGAGGCCGAACTCGATCAACGCGAGGTAGAGTTGCCACGCGGAAAGGTTCTCGGTGGTTCTTCGTCAATCAATTCGATGGTCTATATGCGCGGCCACCCTCTCGATTATGACCGTTGGGCCAGTGAGTGCGGTCTTGACCAGTGGAGTTACTCGCAGTGCCTGCCTTATTTTAAAAAATGCGAATCTTCGGACCGGGGTGAAAATGCGTGGCGTGGAGGCAGCGGACCGCTGGGCGTGTCGCAGGCGAAATTGCAAAACCCGCTTTTCGATGCTTTTCTCGAAGCCGGCGCGCAATCCGGGCAGGGTAATTCAGATGATTTAAATGGCTATAAACCGGAGGGCGTGGCGAGACTAGACAGTACTATCCGCAATGGTCGTCGCTGTAGCGCGGCGGTTGCGCACTTAAAGCCTGCTTTATCGAGACCGAATCTGTGGCTTGAAACCCACGTGCTGGTGCATCGTGTGATCATTGAAAATAATCGAGCGACCGGTATTGAATACCAACAAAAGGGAGAAGTTAAGCACGTACGGGCCAATAAAGAAGTCATCGTCTGCTGTGGCGCGATCAAATCGCCACAGCTATTAATGCTTTCAGGTATCGGGCCAGCGGAGCATTTACGCGAACACGATATTGTTCCCATCCATGATCTTGCCGCTGTGGGTCAAAACCTTCAGGACCATCTCACCATTATCGGTGCCTACCATTGTACTAAGCCGGTCACTATCCACCGGTTGGGCAGACCGCTAAACAAGCTGTTAACGGGCGTTCAGTGGTTAACTACCCGCAAGGGTCTCGGTGCGTCCAATGTCTGGGAAGCCGGTGGCCTGGTTTTTGGCAACGGCAATGTGCCTTATCCTAATCTTCAATATCACTTCGGCCCTGCCTATGCCGAGTATTCAGGCACAAAAATTAAGTTGATTCAGGCATTTTCACTTCATGTCGACCAGCTTCGACCAAAAAGCAAGGGCTATGTCGCCTTGAACTCTGCCAATCCAGCCGATAAGCCCGCGGCGTTTTTTAATTACCTGAGCGATAATTCGGACCTGCGGGAACTGGTAGAAGGTGTGCGACTATCCCGCGAGCTGATCTCACAACCTGCCTTTGATGAATTTCGCGGCCTGCAAATCCAGCCCGACCCGGAAGTGACTTCAGACAGGGATATCGAAGCCTGGGTTCGGGCGACGGCATCGACTGATTTTCACCCGAGTTGTTCCTGTCGAATGGGTATCGATGACAATTCCGTGGTTGACCCGGAGATGAAGGTCCATGGGATCGATGGCCTACGGGTTGTCGATGCCTCGGTCATGCCTCAAATCATCAGTGGCAACCTCAATGCGCCGACGCAGATGATTGCCGAACGCGCGGCGGATTTCATTCGCGGCAGGGAACAACTGGCACCGGTTAAAGCCAGCTTTCACTTTCGGCAGGATTGAGTGATCAGCAAGACAGCAATTCCTGTCCTCCCTTCGCGAGTTTCTCCAGTAATTCAAACGCGGGTAATTCACAGTTAAGCGCGTCGACGGGCGGATGGGGTAGAGGCTGTTTCCATCTGAGCAAAGTCAGAATGGTCTGAGGCTGCCTGTGTATTTCTACTAGCATT
>JAPUFZ010000046.1 GCA_027293245.1 Gammaproteobacteria bacterium | reverse complement strand
GGCCTGAGCTGGAAATCGGTACAGGAGCCGATCATTCTGCACGGCGAATACAAATCCGAGTTTGAAGGCCAATGCGAAGAACTGGGCATGTTGATGGCCGCCAGTCTCGAAGCCGGGATAATTTAAATTTCAGCTCTCATTGAAACTCACCTCGACCCATTTACGCGTACCCTGCTCGCGATCGTAGATATGGAACCCGGCCATTGCGCTGCCGTATAAGTGCAATGAGACGACGCGCTTGTCCGGGCTGGGATTGCCGGTCATGTGGATATGGTCCGGGTTGGGCACAAAACTGGTAACCGCACCGGGTGCGAGCATAATGACGCCACCGCGCGCGAGTTCGATACCTTCCAGTGCCTGTGCCTCGTCACGATCGGTACGAATATAATTCAATTCGTTGAGCATTCCCTCGTGAATGCCGACCACGCCCCAGGTACCGTGATCATGAATCGGCGTCCACTGACCGGGTTCCCAGACCAGTGCATAGAGGCTTAAGCGGCCGTCGGCTTCGATGTGAATGGCATTGCGTGCATAGTGATCCGGATCGCTACGAAAATGTTGGGGTTTCAGAAAGGCTTTATTACCATTCAACAACCGATACATCGATGGTGCGATATTTTCGACAATGTCGGCTGGAGAATGGCCTTTAGCGTGCCCCTCCCGACATTCATCGATAAACTGTTCCAGTCCATAGTCAGACATTAGTGTGTTTTCTCGCCTGTTAACCGAGGGTACTGTAATAGCTAAAGCTACTTCGCGTCCAGCCATACTTTGACCGCATGACTGTTGGTCTGGATAGCGTTTTCGAACCTGCCTCAGAGTTTGACGATAACCGATCTTAACCAGGGTTCAAGATGCTCGAGGTCACAGGTATTTGATGAAAACAGGTTCATAAGAAAGTCGTACGCCGCATCGGGGTCGGTAACGATCTTGTATCCATTTAAGCGCAGAAATACATCCGTCGAGAAAAAGGCAACGCGCTTTTTACCATCTATGAAAGGGTGGTTGTTGATGAGCGACTCGAACATGGCTGCTGCCATTTCGACCAGGTCAGCATAGTAGCCGGACTGGGGGCGATAGAGTGCGCTTTCCAGCGATCCTTTGTCACGTATACCTACAGAACCACCGAAGCGTTCGAGCAGGGCAGTGTGGATCACCAGTACCTCATCGACACTCAGGTACTGGACAGACTTACTTTGCAAGCAATTTTCCCAGTTCTTCGTTTTCGCTCATGGAATCAGCAAGATGGTCCAGTACCACGGGCCGGACCCGCCGTCTGCGTACATAATCACTAATGGCCTCTGTAAGCAGGCCGGAAACGTTCTGGTGCGACTCTTTTGCAAGCGCTTTGAGGTCTTCCCAGACTACGGACTCGACTTTGGAACTGATCTTGATTGTGCTCATCTACAAAAGAATATTTGACAAATCATGACATGTCAAGTTATTAGCGCAAGACCAGCTCTGGACCTGTGGCAGATTTTCAGCCGTTGGATCAGAAAATGCTGCCATCTTGCGACGATGTATCTTAGTTGTTAACCAAAAAGGAGCTTGCCTTCTTTTTTTATTACGAATATTTAAAGCCACTTCGCGTCCAGCATTGCTTTGCCATACAATAGCCGCACAATTAATTTCCTGGACTCAACTGTGGCAAATTTCAAGGGTAAAAAAGCAATCATATTCGGCGGCACTTCCGGTATCGGACTGGAAATTGCTAAACTGCTGCGAACGGCTAAGGCAGAGGTTGTGACGGTTAGCCGCCGGGGCCCGATATCCGATGAAAACGAAGGCATGCAAAACGAGATTGCCGACGTGCAGGACCGCAAGGCACTCGAATTACTATTCGAGAAACATTCGGGCTTTGACTTCCTGGTTAACGCCGCCACTGGCGGCCCACGTGCAGTCGGTCCATTTCTGGACATGGACCTGGATGGATTTCAGGGTTCTTTTGCCAAGCTCTGGGGTTATGTAAATAGCGTGCGACTCGGTGCCCCGCATATGGCCAAAGACGGTGCGATCGTATTATTGAGCGGTTATCCCGCGCGTAAACCGCGTCCGGGCGCACTCGCCATCGGTACCGTCGGCAACGCTGTCGAAGGATTTATCAGGCTCGCAGCGGCAGAAATAAAACCGCTGCGTATTAACGGGGTGTGCCCGGGCCTGATCGATACGCCAATGTTCGCCATGGAAGGCGAAGCACGAGAGAATCATTTCAGTAGCACTACTAAAGACCACCTGATTCCGCGCGTCGGTAAACCCGAAGAAGTTGCAGCAGCCGCGATTTTCCTGCTCGAAAATGCATTCGTCACCGGTACCATCGTCGACGTCGATGGTGGTGCGATCCTGTCCTGACAGGGATGCCCCCGGGACTTCCATCAACCAACCTTACTATTAGATATTCAGGACACTTAAATGAACGACACACCCAGAGGTAACCTCACCATCCGCACCCTGGCGATGCCAGCCGACTCGAATCCGTCGGGTGATATTTTCGGCGGCTGGGTATTGTCTCAAATGGATATTGCCGCCGGTATCTGTGCCGTGGAACGTGCCCGCTGCCGTACCGTCACGGTTGCGCTGGATAGCATGAGCTTTATTCTACCGGTTAAAATTGGCGATGTTTTATGCGTCTATACCGAATTGATCGGGGTCGGCAACACATCGATTGACATTCATGTCGAGGCCTGGTCGCAACGGGGTCGGACAGGTAATGAAAAAAAGGTCACCGAGGCAAAGTTCAAATTCGTTGCGCTTGACGATGACGGAAGACCGACACCAGTTCCCAAATAGATACCGTACCGGCTCGGAGACCGGCATGATAGCGCCGGCATGACGGGTCCGGAGGACGACATGATGGGTTGCACCCACCCTACGTTAGTCCGTGAGCGCATCATTCAACAGTTCGATCCAGTGCACGACCGGAACACTCGAACCATTGCCGATATGCATCTGGCAACCGATATTCGCGGTTGCGATCGCCTCGGGCGCATCAATCACCAGGGCCGCCTGCTTGTTGGCACGCA
>JAPUFZ010000045.1 GCA_027293245.1 Gammaproteobacteria bacterium | reverse complement strand
CGCAACCGGCGATGGCTGGGACCTGACGCAAAGCGTACTGTCCACCACGACGCTCGGCACCAGCCCATTCACCTCAGCGGTTTTTACCGATACCAACTCTACTCGAAGTGTCACCGCAACCATAGCCGCACTGGACGAATTCGGCGATGTATCGGTGATGTCCAGCCCAAAAATCATGGCGCTGAACAATCAAACCTCGATACTGAAGGTAGTCGACAACCGGGTTTATTTTAGCACCGAAAGCGATACCGTCACGAACAACAATAACGCGGTCACAAATTTTACCGTTACCATACATACCGTACCGGTGGGTTTTGTCATGAATGTAACCCCATTCATCACCGATGACAATGAAGTGATTCTGAATATTAGACCCTCTATCTCCCGAATAATTGATTTTAAGGCTTCTCCAGTCCAGTTGGACCCAGTCACCCAGCAACCGCTGTCGACGCCGAACGAGGTTCCTGAAATTCAGGTTCGTGAAATGGAATCCGTGCTGCGTGTCGCCGACGGTCAAACCGCGGTAATCGGTGGGTTGATGACCGATGTCGCGAATAAATCCAGTTTAGGATTGCCGGGTTTGCACGATGTAGACGGTATAGGTCTTTTGTTTGGCACCAAGAATCAGGAGCTGACTAAAACCGAGCTGGTCATTTTCATCAGGCCGCGCATCATAGATACTGCCAGTCTTGATACCAGTCTTCAGGATTTTAAACGTTTTCTGAAACCCGATATTTTCTCTAATCTGGGTGAATAGAGCAGTTAAATGAGTTTACTGTTAGACGCATTAAAAAAAGCTGCCGAACAGAAGGCAGCAAAAAATCGGCAACTCGACGCCAATAAGCAGGCGCCAGACGAGACCGGTGCGTCTGATGCCGGCGCCGCAAACCTGGCATCCGAATTCGCAGACCCTGATCGAGATTCCCATTTGGACGAAACAGAAATTGACGATCTGACGATCGGCCAAATTATGGGCGAACACGACTTTGTTGGTGAACGAGACCAGGGCAGGGAAGATACCGATTTGACCGGGAAGAAGCTGGACCCGCCACAGACTAAATCATCCTTCATCACCAGTGAAAGTACCGGCAATGACGATACGGAGATGACCGCGGGAGATTTCGAGCAGACACGGAGTGAAATCCGTACTGCTGAAAAACCGGCAACCGACGATGATACGGAAATGACTGGTGGAGATTTCGAGCAGACACGGAGTAAAATCCGTACTGCTGAAAAACCGGCAACCGGCGATGATACGGATATACAGTTTCCTAAATCTGAACTGACACAACTCGATCCGTCGGAGCTCTATGCGGCCGGCTCCGATCAAAGCGAGAATCTGCAGATTACCAGTCAGAAACGGGTGATTGAAGACGATACCGAGCTAACCGGGGAGGCCCCCGAAGAATCTGAGGATTTACAGCTCGGCGCAAAAATGGAAGCTGGTGATGATACGGATTTGACCGGCGGGACTATTTCCAGAGTTTTTGACGAAGATCAAACCCTGTTGCTTTCCGGCGATGATGTCGGTGAATTTATGGGTGATAATGAAACAGGCCAGGAGCAGCCGGAACAGTCAGCCGAATTTCAAGTGGAGGACGATAAAAACATCACCGGTCCGTTTGTCGATGATGATACGGTCATCCAGGCCGATAGCGAACCCAGTGAATTTAGCATCGATAGTGAGCCGGCAGGCGAAACATCGGTGGAAGATTATTCGGTTAGCCGGGCTGACGGTGAACAAAGCAATGTCGCAGTCGAGGACAACACTTCCACTACCGGAGAAGATTATTCGATTAGCTTAATTCAGGAAGATTATTCGGTTAGTCGGGCTGACGGTCAACAAAGCAATGTCGCAGTCGAGGACAGCACTTCCACTACCGGAGAAGATTATTCGATTAGCCTGTTTGACGAAGCTGCCACGCCGTTTGCACCAGATGGAGCAAAGTCTGGGGAAGCATCGCGAGATGCATCGATGGGAGATGCAACCATACCGGAACTGAGCCTCGCCGATAAAACTGGTCTCAGGGGTCTGACGGTATTCGATATTTCTGAACATAGTGAAACTGACCCGAACGCTGACAGGGCTGATGTAACTCAACCGACATCGGTTAGCACCGATCTTGAAGCACCTTCAAAAACAGTCACACGTGCGGATACTACTTCAACAGAAACCTATGCCCCTGACAATTATGACAGGACATTGCAGCGGTCAGAGAACAGGGATGCCTCGAATTACTTCACCGGAATGAAGTCGGATACCGGTACGGTATTGACAGCGGAGCATGCGAAGAAAATTTTTCACAGCAAATCTTCTTCCCACCGTATGCAAAAATTCAAGCTCTATGGCGGCCTGGTAGTAGCTATTTTGGTTGTATTTTTTGGCATGGGTGTTTACCAGCTGGATGGCGAAATCGAAAAAATTGATAACAGCCTGCAGCCGTTAAAACGAGACCCTTTGCCGGGTCTGATAAAAAATGTCGCCGACCAGGGATTCACCGACGTTCTCGCTGCAGCTTCTGGAAGCGAAGTTGATTCCAGGGTACTCGAGTTAGTTGAAGGCGCTGAGATGGGCGTCGGTATTGACGAGGTTGTGGTCGAAATAGGGCTAGAAGTCCCTGACCCGCCTGAGGGTACCAATGAATCGCAAACTGATGGTTATCAAGATGAACCCGAAGCCGTCTCAATGGAAGTCTCCGTGCAACCACCAATGGAAGTTTCCGAGCAACAACCAGCCGCAGTATCAGAGCCTGTAATCGAAGCCAGTGCTAACGATTTGAGTGACGATGCAACCGGGCCCGTCACATCGGCAAGGTTTCAAATTAGCACCAGGACTACGATTACCGAAAAGGATCAATGGTTGCTTGAAGCCTATGCAGCCTATCAGCGCGGGGATGATGAAACCGCATGGGCAAAGTATAATGCGGTGCTTGAAATAGATTCCGAAAACCGAAATGCCCTGTTGGCGCGAGCTGCGATGAATATACATAATAATAATATCGCTGCCGCGATTCGTGATTACCGGGTACTGTTGATTGCCAATCCAAAAGATTCACTGGCAATATCTTCGCTCACGGCGGTGGTAAATATTTCACCGGAGCAATCCGAATCACAATTGAAGTTATTGATTCGTGATGAACCCGATTCACCTTATCTTAATTTTGCCCTGGGTAATGTTTATGGCGCGCAAAATCGCTGGCAGGAAGCCCAGGGGCAGTATTTCACTGCGCTTGAACACAACCCGGATGACCCCAATTACGCATACAACCTGGCGGTTAGTCTCGAACATATTGCCAGGCCCAGCGTGGCTATCTCGTATTACCAACTGGCGCTCGATAATTTTAATAAAGGCCTGGCTACGTTTAACAGGGATGTGGTCGATCAACGCCTGGAGATGTTACGACAACTATGAACGCTGAAAAAAAACCCAAGCGATTAGGCGAAATACTGATTGATGGCGGTGTAATCACCAAAGATCAATTAAATATCGCGCTCACCGAGCAAAAAAAGGTACACGAGCCTATCGGTAAGTTGCTGGTTTCTCTTGGTTTCGCCACTGAAGCGATTATGCGCTCGGCACTGGGCGAAGCGCTCGAGCAGGAAATTGTCGATCTCTCGCGCGTAGTACCCGACCCCGATGCGATCAAGATGATCAATTCAGATACCGCGCGCAAGCACAAGGTCATTCCCCTCAGTTTCGACCCGGTTAAGAGTACACTGACTATTGCAATGTCCGATACGTTTAATTTGTTTTCGCTTGATCGCATCCGTATTCAAATTGGCCAGCATATTGAACTAGTACCAGTGCTTGCCGGTGAGGTAGAAATATCGAATGCGGTCGACCAGTTTTATGGCTACGAGTTGTCGATTGACGGCATATTGCGTGAAATTGAAACCGGCGAGGCCGACTATAGTAATTATCAGGGTGACATCGAGGAATACAGTCAGCCCCTGGTTCGACTGGTTGACGTCATGTTGTCGGACGCGGTAAAGCGTGGCGCTTCTGATATTCACTTTGAACCCGAGGAAAGCTTTTTAAGAATACGCTACCGCATCGATGGCGTGTTACGCCAGATACGAAGCCTGCACAAGACTTACTGGTCCGCTATCGCAGTTCGTTTGAAAGTCATGGCGGATATGAATATCGCCGAGACGCGAGCGCCGCAGGATGGTCGTATATCGCGGACTATAATCGGGCGACAAATCGATTTTCGTGTTGCCTCGCAACCAACCATACATGGCGAAAATATCGTGTTGCGTGTACTCGATCGGGAGAAAGGCGTTATTCCGCTGGAGAAACTCGAACTACCCGAGGAATCCCTGCACACATTGAAAATCATGATGGCGCGGCCCGAGGGCATTATCCTGGTTACTGGACCTACCGGTAGCGGTAAAACCACAACCCTGTATTCCCTGCTCAACTATTTGAGTACGGAGCAGATCAACATCATGACTCTCGAAGACCCGGTAGAATATCCGTTTCCGCTGATTCGGCAAACATCGGTTAACGAGGCCGCGGGTATGGACTTCTCCAACGGCATCAAATCTTTGATGCGGCAGGATCCGGATGTCATTCTGGTTGGTGAGATACGCGATCATGAAACCGCAGAAATGGCTTTCCGGGCAGCGATGACCGGCCACCAGGTCTATTCTACATTGCATACCAATTCCGCGATTGGCGCGCTGCCACGGCTGCGTGATATCGGCATTATCCCGGAAATTATGGCCGGTAATATCATCGGTGTAATCGCTCAGCGACTGATCAGAAAACTCTGTAGCTACTGCAAGGAACCTTACAAGCCGAACAAGCAGGACCTGGCATTGTTAAGCAATCGAGAAGGTATAAAGCCGGAAAAAATATACCGGCCAAAAGGTTGCACCGTCTGCGAGCTAAGTGGTTACAAAGGGCGCATGGCCTTGCTTGAGATTCTTAAAATGAATACCGACCTCGACGATTTGCTCGCCCATGGTGCAACCACCAAGGAAATACGAGATGCCGCTTACGAGCAGGGGTTTTTTACTCTTGCCGATGACGGCATTCGCCATATCCTCGAAGGTATTACTTCGATCCAGGAAGTCGCCCGTGTCGCCGATTTGACCGAGAAAATGACCTAGTCATGCCGCTTTATAAATACAAGGGGATAGACGCTAGTGGTAAATTTGTACGCGGCAGCCTGGATGCTCGAAATTTAGCAGATCTGGAATTGCGGCTCGTAAAAATGGACCTGGACCTGGTAACACACAGCCAGAAGGAACATGGTGTCGATCTGTTTGGCAAGAACAAGATTGGGCGTCGTGACCTGATCAATTTTTCATTTTATCTGGAGCAGTTGACCCGCGCCGGTGTACCGATTCTAGAAGGGCTGGCCGACCTTAGGGATGGAGAAGAAAATCCGGCTTTTCGCGACATCGTTACTAGCGTCATTGAGAATATCGAAGGCGGTCATTCTTTTTCGCAGGCGCTCGCCCTGTACCCGAAAGTGTTTGATGATGTATTTGTCAGTTTAATCAAGGTGGGCGAACGCAGCGGCAAGATGAGTGAGGTGCTGGTTGATATTACCAGTACGCTCAAATGGCAGGATGAGCTAATGGCCAAGGCCAAAAAAATAATGACCTATCCCGCCGTTATGGGTGGCCTCGTGTTTACCGTAGTCATGTTTATGATGATTTTTATCGTACCGGATATCATGCAGGCTATCGTCGGTCTGGGCGGTGAGATACCGTTCGAAACCCGGGCCCTGATGGCAACTTCTAACTTCCTCGTAGACTACTGGTACGTGGTGATTTTTACACCCATAGCCACAGTATTTGTACTCCGTTATTTTTATCAAACCAGCAGCAAGGCGCGCTATCGCATGGACGGTATTTTTTTAAAGTTGTGGTTGATTGGACCGATTAGCGAGAAAATCAAAATTTCCAGATTTACCCGGTATTTTGCACTGATGTTTGCATCCGGCATTACCGTGCTCGACGCGATTGAGCTGAGCAAATCAGTGGTCAGTAATTCGGTTCTCGAAGACGGAATTGACAGGGCCTGGCTGCAAATTTCAGAAGGTGGCAGCATTAGCGAAAGTTTTAAAAATATAGGTATTTTCCCGCCCCTGGTGGTAAGAATGCTACGTGTTGGTGAGGCCAGTGGGCAGATGGACAAGTCATTGAATAACGTGAGCTATTTTTTTGATCGCGATATCAACGATAGTATCGATAAAATGGAACCGGTGATTCAGACCTCAATGATGTCATCGATAGGTCTCGTCGTATTATGGTTGGCAATGTCAGTATTGGGACCAATATACGACACCATCGGCGGCATCGATTATTAGCCTTAAGAATATGAATAGACTGCTTTATTTCACCGGATACAGAATGGTCGCACAGGAATGGCTTGGCCGTAAGCTGGAAAGCAGCATATATTTCGAACCTGACGACCAGGGACTGGACCTGTTCAGTGCTTACCTGCGATCGTTCAGGGGTGAACCCGTGCGATTAATGGTTGACCTGATCGAAGAAGAATTTCGGCAGGTGAAAATTCCGTTCCTGCGGGGTGCGGATCGCAGGGCTATACTGAAACGGAACTACGCCAAATATTTCCGCAACTCGAGGTATAGACATGCTATCTCACAGTCAGTAGAGAAAAAAACACGCAAGGAAGAAAATTTGCTGCTCATGGGCTTAACTAACCAGTATTTGCTAGAGCCCTGGTTAAAAATTATCGAGGACACCCGCACACCGCTATCCGGCATTGTCAGCTTGCCGCTGGTGTCGCAGGATTATGTCGCCGAACTCGAATCAGCAAACAAAGCCGTTATTTTGGTCAGCCAGCAAGTGCCCAGTAATTTGCGCCAGTCGGTATTTGTTAACGGTAAACTAATTCTCAGCCGCCTGGTGCCGATTGCCAGTTTTTACCAGGGTGATTATGCAGCCGATGTGATTCGTGATATAGAAAGTACCCAACGATATCTGGTCAGTCAGCGAATTGTAGAACGCGCCGAGGGAATTTCTATCCAGATATTCACCAATAAACGGCATATTGAAAAACTCA
>JAPUFZ010000044.1 GCA_027293245.1 Gammaproteobacteria bacterium | reverse complement strand
GATGATCAAAATCCAGCAAACTACTAATTTTCTTTTGTGACAGGTTTTTCATGCTCAGATTTTACCGATATTCTTACACCGATGGGTTAATACCATATTTTAAAACATCAATGAACAACGCGGTTCCAGTCCTGGCGGCCTGGGCCTCGATTAGTTCTCGCCCGGATGGAGTACTGTCCAGGTCGAATCCTGCCTGGCGGAGGATTTCTCCACTGTCGAATTGCTGGCTTAATCGATGTAGAGAAACGCCAAGTTTAGTCTCATTGCAAGCCAACTGTTCAGATACGGGATCTGGACCTCGATATTCAGGCAACAACGACGGATGCAGGTTGAGTGCCGCCTTGTTAACAACCGTCAAAACTTCGGCCGATAGAAGATAGGGCCAACAGGCGACTAGCAGGTAATCGGCATGAAAAATCGATAACTTACCGGGTAAATCAGTTTGTGTTGCCCTCGGTGCATAAATTACCGGTATCGACCGCCGTCCGGCCATATCGGCAAACTCATTCTTGCCGGCTTGCGCGTCGACCCTGATCTGCGTCTTCGCATTTTTAGTCGCCGGCGGATACTGGGGCAACACCAACGCCACCGGTGTGACTCTCTGCTTGAGTAAATGACCGAGTACTGCAATCGAATAAAAACTACCATTCCCCAACAGGATGAACTTTTCCTGATTCATCGTTATCTAGACGGCCGGGGTAGTTTCAGCAGGATTACTGCCGTTAGTTTGCACCGACATATATTCATTGGCCTCGAGTTCTTCGCAAAAACCGAAATATCGCATATCGGCGATCCTGGACGGGTATAAGATACCATCGAGGTGATCACATTCATGTTGAACCACGCGCGCATGGAACCCCGAAGCGATGCGATCAACAGGATTTCCCTGCGGATCAAAACCACGATAACGAATATCGGTATACCTCGAAACGACTCCGCGCATACCCGGAACACTTAAACAACCTTCCCAGCCCGCTTCCATCGCATCGCTCAATGTTTCGATCGTCGGGTTGATCAATATAGTATGAGGAACCGCTGGTGCTTCGGGATAACGCGGATTACTTTCACAACCAAATATGACCACACGTAAATTGACACCAATTTGTGGCGCCGCAAGCCCGGCCCCGTTTTCCTGTTCCATGGTGTCCCACATGTCGTTGACTAACTGATCGAGTTCCGCAGTATTGAACTGCTCGACCTCCCGTGATCTCTCGAGCAGGCTTTTTTCACCCATTTTTAGTACTGCTTTAACCGCCATGAATAGCTCTCTGTTAGCCTGGCTGTACAGAATATAGCCAACTTATCTGCACATCAATTGATTGTGCCGGGTATCGGTGATATAACATTTTACTACTCGTGTGTGAGACCAGCTTGGAGGAATTGCGATGGCCAGGAAAACACCCCCAGTCGAACCGGTTAGCGGCACCGTCATCCCACGTTACGCGGGGCCCTCGACATTTTGCCGGCTACCCGAACTGCGCGATGTGCCCTATTGTGATGTGGCTATTCTGGGCATTCCTTTCGACTCAGGCACCAGTTATCGACCCGGCGCACGTTTTGGGCCGCAGGCAATCCGTCAGGCTTCACGCCATTTGCGTACCAACTTTCACCCCGCTTACGATACCGAACCATTCAAGACTATACAGGTGGCCGATGCCGGTGACGTTGGCTGCAATCCTTTTAATATCGAAGAAGCCATCGCCCAGATCGAATCTGCAGCCACCGAGTTGTTTGAGCAGGCTGACGCCATCGTCAGTCTCGGCGGGGATCACACCATTGCGGTGCCGTTGTTACGCGCGGTCAACAAACAGGTAGGCCCGGTAGCGCTGGTCCATTTTGACGCCCATCTCGATACCTGGGACACCTATTTTGGCGCGCCTTACACCCACGGCACACCCTTTCGGCGCGCTGCCGAAGAAGGCCTGTTTAACGACGACGCCTCGATCCATGTCGGAATTCGTGGCCCGCTGTACAGCCGCGATGATCTGCTCAAGGACGCAGAACTGGGATTCAAAGTGGTACACTGCGATGAACTACAGGATCAGGGTATCGACCACATCGTCAAAAGAATTCGCGACCGGGTTGGGGACAATCCGCTGTATCTTTCGATCGACATCGATGTACTGGACCCGGCCCATGCACCCGGTACCGGCACCCCGGAAATTGCCGGCATGACGAGTCGCGAACTGGTCAATATCATTCGTGGTTTGCGGGGGCTCAATCTGGTGTCCGCCGATATGGTCGAGGTAGCCCCGGCTTATGACCACGCTGAGATCACCTCACTGGCCGCGGCAACTATCGTTTTTGAAATGATAAATTTGATCGCTTACAGGTCGGTTAACCAGTGATGGAGGGGCAGTAATAATGCCGTTGCCGGCACCAGGAAAACGTGCGCTAGCTCATACCCGGGTAGTGACCTGCTACGGCTTCAAACGCGAGGACAATCTTTGGGACATCGAAGGTCGCATCGTCGATACCAAACCTTTCGACTTTCCCAACAAAGACCGCGGCGGCACCATTCGAGCCGACGAGCCACTGCACGATATGTCGATTCGCCTGACGATCGATATCGATCTCAATGTAATCGATGCAGAGGCAGTCATCGATGATTCGCCCTACAATTATTGCAAGAGCATAGCAACTGTCGCCAGGCAGTTAGTCGGCCTGCAGATTGCTCCCGGCTGGACCCTGAAATCAAAAACCGCAATGGGTGCCAACCATGGATGTACTCACTTGAGCGAACTACTCGGACCCGTGGCGACGACGGCAATCCAGACCATTAGCAGCGCCAAATGGGGGCAGACCAGCAGTAGCGAGCAAGCTTCATCCAGGTCGTTTATCGACAGTTGCCATTCTTACCAGGTGGATAGTCCAGTAGTAAAAGAGCACTGGCCTGATTTATATCGAGAAAAACCCACTAGGAGGCTGTCCGAGAATAGAAGGTCTAATGCGGAAAATCCATTTTGGCCCATTATTTAGCTCATTTTCGTTGAATATTAGTAAATATTAGCCTCAAATTACCAAAAAATGGACTCAA
>JAPUFZ010000043.1 GCA_027293245.1 Gammaproteobacteria bacterium | reverse complement strand
CTGCCTCGGTATCCAGCACTTTATAAACATCCGCTACAGGGACACCGTCGGCAATCAGGGCCCATTCCAGGTTCCGATCTGGACGCTTTTCCAGAGCACGCTTACCGGGAAATTTTTTCAGGTCAAATAAATCCGCCATCTTGGTGGGTGCGATATCGAAGGCGTCGCTACGGTAGCCAAGTGTGGTCGAATAGGCGATCTGAGGTATAAAGCAGGGTGATATAATTGCCTGGCCAAAATCTACACTTGCCAGGGTTCCGTCGGGCGCCATAGCCAGATCATTATCGAAGTCAATTTCTTCGACCAGGCCTTCGTCGCACAGGGTAATCGCAGCAGGTGCCTCTGCGTCGAGTAAATCCCAGGTGACATTACCGGCTTCCGCCATTGCACGTAGTTTTGAAGAACCCTCGGAGGCGGAATCGTCGTTGACAATGATTATGCCCGGATTGGCATCCATATAGGGTTGATGGTAGGCACGCTGCTGGCTCTTGGTGTAGGCGCCACCCCATGACACGATAACCAGCGGTTTATCTGCCAGAGCAGAGGCCACAAAAGTGGTCGTTGCTGCCGCCAGCAGGGCTTGTGTAAAAATCTTATTCATTAAAAATGCTCCTCATGTTGTATATCTGGTTATTAATAAACATAAAATAATCGAGCCAGCAGTCCATTTTTAACTATTAGTCTGATGGATCCAGCGCTCGACAGTCTTCCGCGGTCCAGCCGATATTAACCGTATCACCTTGCGTAAGCTGTGCGTGATCGGCTGAATTTGGAATCTTTACTATAAAATCATCGTGGCCTAATACCGTAAAACGAGTACGGATATGGTCTCCGAGGTAAATCAATTCTTCGGCAACACCGGAGAAAATATTGGGTAGTGAGCCCGGCTGCGGATTAACCGTAACGCGTTCGGGTCTTAGCGACACGGTGCTGCGAACACCGACACCTTCAACGTTGACTTTCTTGGCAACCACGGTACCCACGTTGTCGTCTATTTCTACCTTGACAGTATCGCCATTGTCCTCGGTCACCTTGCCCAGAAACCTATTATTTTCACCGATAAAATTGGCGCAAAAAGCATTTACCGGTTCTTCATACAATACTTCCGGTGGCGCGCACTGCTGGATGATGCCATCGTCAAAAACCGCGATTCGGTTTGACATGGTCAGCGCTTCGCTTTGATCGTGGGTAACATAAACCACGGTGAGCCCCAGGTTTTCATGGATATGCTTAATTTCGTATTGCATTTTTTCGCGCAGATTTTTATCGAGCGCACCTAGTGGCTCATCCATTAACACCAGCTCCGGGTCGAAAACCAATGAACGCGCGACCGCGACGCGCTGCTGCTGTCCACCGGACAACTGCGCGGGGCGGCGATCACCCAAGGGTCCCAGTTCCACCATATCGAGTGCTCGTTTGACGCGGGATTCACGCTCGGTCTTGTCCATACCGCGCACTTCCAGCGGGAAGGCGAGGTTTTCGGCAACCGTCATATGCGGGAAAAGTGCGTAATTCTGGAATACCATGCCAATACCACGCTTGTGCGGGGGTACCCGGTTGATCGGATTATCGTTCAGAAAAATTTCGCCGTGGGTAGCCGGTTCGAATCCAGCCAGCATCATCAGGCAAGTGGTTTTTCCCGACCCCGAAGGCCCCAGCATAGTGAGAAATTCACCCTTGGCCACATCCAGGTTCAGGTCTTTGACAACCAGGGTTTCGCCATCATAGCTTTTCTGGATGTTTACGAAGCGAACAAGGGACTCATCACTTGGCATAATTGGAATATCTCGGTAATTGATTTAGGATGTGGTTATATTAATTATTCTCTAACGACAGGATTCGACGGCCTTCTCAGAACGTGCTCCTGTACTCGGTATCAGTCCACGATAACTACCTTGATCAATAAAAGCAATAGTTGATATTGCGCTCGTTAATAATGGCCGGGCAGACTCGATGGTAGTGAGCACCTCTAATTAATGTACGGATACTCTATGGTAGTGCTCTGTTGGTTTAGATGTACGCCCTATTTTGGACGATAGTGATGCGGATATATCAAATTATTGATATTAACGGCATAAAATGCTGTCAGGTAATTACTTGAGTAGTCATGGCTTTTTGATTGACTATCAATCGCTACTCGAAAATGGGAGCTACGCCATATCTGTCAGAAGTACTGGGCCATCCAGGCGGTGTAACGCTCATCGACTGGTTCACCGTAATCAGCCCACCAATCCGGGTCGGCTACTACGGAACGCGACATGACCTCAGGACGGTTAGGCATATGCTCCATGATGGTCTTACCATTGTCGAACCACGGCTCACCCGCTCGTATGATTTCAAAAGCAGACTGACGCATCGGACCATAGTTAATGTAACGAGCCTGAGCTGCCTGTTGCTCAGGTGCAGAGGCGTGTACCAGGAAATTCAAGGCTTGCTCAGCGTTTGGTGCACCTTTAAGCAGCACCAGCCATTCCTCTTCCAGTACCTGGCCGTCCCATACGGTGACGAATTTTTCATCTTCAAATAATATCGCGGCCCCAATACGACCGTTGAAAGCCAGAGACATCGATACCCGACCCGACTTCACCAGTTTTAATGGCTCTGCGCCGGAAGACCAGAATACCGCGTGGTCCCTGATCTTATCCAGCATTCTGAATGCCCTATCGATACCTTCATCGGTACTCATGACGTCATACACTTCCTTGACGGAAACGCCGTCAGCCACCAACGCCATTTCGATCAGCGCGTTAGGCCAGGTGTGTATGCCACGCTTGCCAGGGAATTTTTTGACATTAAAGAAATCCGCAATCGTAGTTGGCTGTTCACCGCTAAAGGTACCCTCTTGATAAAACGGTACGTAAGACCAGAAGACCTGTGGCACGACACAGTCATTCGGGGGTGGAACGAGCAAGTCATCGTCCATTGAAGTGCCATCAGCTGTTGGCGTGAACATGCTGCGGTCGAGTTCTTCGAACAGGCCCTGGTCACATCCAACACGGGCTTCGTGTGGTAATACGTCGACAATATCCCAGGTCACGATGCCCGATGCTACCTGTATCCTAATTTCGTCGAGTCCACCCTCGTAATTGATAAAGTTGACCTTGCCTTCCTTCCAGGTGTCAGCATAGGCTTTTTGTTGTGAGGCAGTATATGCACCACCCCAGGAGGCGACGTTTACAACAGTTTGTGCGGCTACCGGGGTAGCAGCTACTATCAGGGTCAGCAAGGCGTGCTTTAGTGATATGTTCATAGAGTTCTATTCCCTGGTAAGTGTTAAGGAATGAACAATCTTTAACTGATTCCCAGAATATCCATCGCATCCCATAAGGTCGAAGACGATTCGCGGTGTTCCCTCGATTTGTGTTCCTTTTCGCCGAGGGCCCGCAATTCTTTGACTTTGGCGAATTGCCCGGCAGATATGGTCGGATTTTTGGCGAGCGCCTTATCGATTTTTTTCATTTGAAGCGGGCAGCTTTTCGCGAAAGCCGGAGCGCTAAACAATGCGACCAGAACCAGCAATGCAAGAGACTTTTTAATCATGTGAATTCCTCGAAATTAGATAGCAGAATGAGTTTAGCATGACATTTGGCGTTTTTTACATTGCTTCTCCACAGGCCCACCAACAGGCATTGTTGTGAATCCCAGCGAAACCTGTATGGTTTAATGTTGAGGTGAAGCCAATGACTCAACTGTTTCACAGCCAGACCAGCCGACTAGTATCAACCCTGGTGCTGTTGGTGTTGATGTTAACCCCCTTGTTTGGGCCGGTCGCATCGCAACACGGCAAACAGTCGCTGCCGATGCCGGATACCAGTTTGCAGCCAGGGGATGTTGTAAAAATAGTTATCGATTCACTCGCCAACAACGATCATCCTTACCCTGACGCGGGCATAGAAGCGACATTTAATTTTGCCTCGCCGACAAACAGGGTCAATACCGGGCCACTCGATCGATTTGTCGCTATGGTTAAAGGCCCGGTGTATAGCGCCATGGTGAATCACAAGAGTAGCGAGCTAAGCGAGGTGATTTTGCGAGGGAATCAGGCGTATCAATTCGTTCGCCTGATAACCAGTGACGACATGGAGGTATACTTCGTGTTCCGTCTGGGTCTTCAAATTGATGGGGAATACAAGGACATGTGGATGACCGAGGCTGTATCACCGGTGAAGAAACCAGAGGACGATGGCTTGAAGATTTAGAGTTTAAATTTAACCTGAGCCTAAAATCCTGAAATAAAAAGATAATATCAAGAAGCAAAATGAAAATTTGCCAAGGGGTTTCTTTTCTGCTGACAATATTTCTGCTGGGATCGATTAGTTTCAATCCCGCTTATGCCCATCGGTTTTACGTTGCGCTCGTGATCCCGTTCAGCAACGCCGTGGCCGACCAGGGCCGCCAGTATCGTCAAGGTTTCATGTTGGCGACAACCGAGCGAGATAGCCACCCGGACGAAGAATCCGATGGCCATCTCGGTGGTCTGGATGTCTATGTTTCGGTGATTGATTCGCAAGGCGATATCAGGACCGAAATAGAGCGAATTGTTTCGCAGGGTCGAATCGACATCGTGGTGGCGATCGGATCGGAAAAAACGCTGTCCCTGGTAGGCAACCTGCTGGACGGGGGAAATATTGCACTGCTCGCACCCGGCCAGTCACCTTTCTCGCAGTCCGATATGCCAGCGGTTGTGGCCTTTACGTCTGCTTTTGAAAACCAATATGGTGGCAGACCCTCGGCCCAGGCGGCACATGGCTATAATGCGGCCCGGCGCATTGATGTGGCGGTTCGAATCCAGGGTGGAGCCGATGATGCAGAAGGGATGGTTCGGATATTCAAGCGAACCGCAAGCAATTTCACCTGGTAGAAAAATGGGGT
>JAPUFZ010000042.1 GCA_027293245.1 Gammaproteobacteria bacterium | reverse complement strand
GGCCGCATGACTATGCCACATGCGCTGGTACGTGTGGTGCTTATTGAGCAAATCTATCGTGCCTGGACATTGCTAAAGGGTCATCCTTATCATCGCGAATAAAAGGGGTCAACTTTTTCCCCGATCAGGCCCGGGTTCAGGCGAGCTTCAGGTTTTTGGGTTATTATCCCGGGAAACTCAGTTGGCTTGAAAAAGATGCGTTCCAACTGAGTTTCCCAGGATTCTAGATTTATGATTTTTCTTGCTTCAAACTCTCCGCGACGAGCTGAACTGTTACGGCAGATAGGGGTAGCATTCAAAACCCTGCCGGTCGACATCGACGAGTCGTTACTGGCGAACGAGTCTGCCGAGTCATACGTTTGCCGAATAGCGGGGAATAAAGCCAATGCCGGTGAGGATTTGATTTCCGCTTCAACAAAAATCGCTCCGGTACTTGCTGCAGATACTATAATTAGTATTGATGGTAATATTGTTGGTAAGCCGGCAGACATTCCAGACTGTCGACGAATATTGGCAAAATTGTCGGGCAGGCAACATCAGGTACTCAGCGCTGTTGCTTTGAAATATCGAGGCGAGCTCCAGGTGAGATTGTCGGTGAGCCAGGTGAGCTTCCGCCCGTTGGATGAAGGCGAGATAGAGGCCTATTGCTCTGGTGATGAACCACTGGACAAGGCAGGCGCCTACGCGATACAGGGTAAGGCGGCCGTTTTTATCGATAATATGGAGGGTAGTTATTCATCGGTGATGGGACTACCTTTGTTTGAAACTGCCGAACTTTTGAAACGGGCAGGAATTGCAGTGTTAAGGTCATGATTATCAGTGAAGAAATTCTCGTTAATATCACGCCCCAGGAGACCCGTGTAGCAGTCGTTGAAAATGGCGCCCTGCAGGAAGTCAGCATAGAAAGGCAGGGGAGCCGCGGTATCGTCGGTAATATTTATAAAGGCAAGGTAAACCGGGTGTTACCGGGGATGGAAGCAGCCTTTGTCGACATAGGTCTCGAAAAAGCGGGATTTTTGCATGTTTCAGATATCGACGCCGGCAAGGGCGATGCCGAAGCTGATGCCGATAGCGATGAGAACATTCCGCGCCCGGTAATCAACGAATTATTACACGAAGGCCAGACTTTGTTAGTGCAGGTAGTGAAAGACCCACTGGGTACCAAGGGAGCCCGCCTCACCACTAGCATTTCGGTACCCTCACGCTACCTGGTATACATGCCCAATTCTTCTCTGATCGGAATTTCCGTGAAGATTGAGGATGAGCTGGAGCGTGAGAGATTACGAGCATTACTCACCGAGTGCCTGATTGAAAACCAACGCGGGGGATGCATAGTGCGCTCTGCCGCCGAAGGTGTCGAAGAAGAAGAGCTTCATCGTGATCTCAATTTCTTGTTTAGCTTATGGGATTCATTACTGGAGCTTGGCGAAAACATCAAACCCGGCAACATAGTTCATGAAGATTTGCCATTGTCGATACGCATATTGCGGGATATGGTAGGAAAGGAAACCAGTCTGGTAAAGGTTGATTCAAGAGAAAGCTATCAAAAGATGATTGATTTTTCAGATCGTTACATCCCGGACTTGCCGGCAAAAATTGAACATTATCCGGGTGAGCGTCCGATATTTGATATGCACAATATCGACGATGAAATTCAACGCGCTCTGGCACGCCAGGTAAGCCTGAAATCGGGTGGATATCTGATTATCGATCAGACCGAGGCGATGACTACCATCGATATCAATACCGGTGCTTTTGTCGGGCATCAAAATTTGGAAGAAACCATCTTTAAAACCAATATGGAAGCTTCGCTAGCCATTGCGCGCCAACTGCGCTTGCGCAATCTGGGCGGTATTATCATTATCGATTTCATCGACATGGAGCAGGTGGAGCATAAACGGCAGGTGTTGAAATCGCTGGAAAAATACCTGGCCAAGGATCATGCCAAAACGCAGGTTTGTGAAGTTTCACCACTCGGTCTGGTGGAAATGACTCGTAAACGCACGCGCGAAAGTCTTGAGCATGTATTGTGTGAGACCTGCCTCACCTGTCATGGGCGTGGATCTCACAAGACCACGGAGACGGTATGCTTCGAAATTTTCCGTGAAATTTTAAGCACTGCACGTCTTTATGATGAAGTACAGCAATTACTGGTGATGGCCAACCAGGACGTGATCGACCGCCTGCTTGACGAGGAAGCCACCAGTCTGGCTGAACTCGAAACTTTTATGAAAATTCCGGTCAAGCTTCAGGTAGAAGCCCACTTTTCGCAGGAAACCTATGATGTGGTGCCGGTTTAGGCTTCGGCACAAATTGAGTATCTGATGGCTTATCTGATTCGAATCATTACGCGACTATTGTCATGGACGTTGGTCCTGCTCGCCCTGGTGGTGGTTGGATTGCGCGTTAGTCTTGCAAATATCGATTATTTCGAGGCTGGGATCAAAAGTTGGCTGGCAAGTGAAGTGTCATCTGGTATTAGCTTTGTCGGTATTCAGGGTGACTGGAACCGGTTTAACCCGATCTTGCGACTGGAAAATGCTTCGCTAGTGCTTCCCAACCGAGACCAGCCACTATCTATTGACGAAATGGCGGTGGAACTCGATCTGATCAAAAGTCTCTGGTTGCAAACGCTGTCGATAAGTGAAATATCCGGTTCGATTAAAAATCTGAACTTCAGGAAAGACAGGCGCGGACAATGGTGGTTAAACGGGTTTAGTTTAACTGGTGCCGGAGATAGAGGCTCCAAAACCAGTTTCGCAAGCTTGATTTCGCAATTTCCGTATTATCTTGATCTTGAATTGAAGCAGCTGGTCATATTCGATCAAACCAGTGGGCAAAATTATCAAATTGACCGGGTACAGCTCGACCTGCAACAGCACGATGATTCTTTTCACCTGAAACTGGTAACTGATCTGCCCGACCCACTGGGTGGTCAACTCACTATTAAATCAATTGTCAAACCGGATCATAGCCAGGTTTACCTGAAGTCTAGCCGTCTTGAGCTGGTACGCTTTGCCGAACTATTCGACATAAATACATTTGCTTTACAGGCGGCTGAACTCAGCGGTGAGTTCTGGATAAATTTGCTCGGAAACCAAATTGTCGAATTAGACGGTAGTGTATCGGTAAAACAGGGGTTAGTGCAGACTGAACAGGGAAATGAAGCGTTTGATTTTGCTCTGTCCAGCCAGATTAGTGTACGGCAAAGCCAGGGACGCTGGACTATCAGCGTTCAAATTGACGATTTGCAGATGGACAACAAGGTTTTAAGGCCATTCAATTCTGAGATCAGGATTGCTACCAATACCGGGCAAACGCGAATTGAAGGGTGGGTGGATGTTTTTGAATTGTACAATCTGAGCGTGTTCGACCAGAGAATTTTACCCGCTAAGCTAGCGAACACCCTGCAACAAAGCGAATTACAGGGACAGCTCACCAACGTCTGGTTTAGCTTTGAGCCGAATGATATCGACAATCTTCTAGTCACCGCAAATGCCGGTAATATCGCCATGCGACCGGTAAATGGAATCCCCGGTTTCAGTAATCTGGGTGGCTCGTTTGTCATAGGCAAGAAAAATGCAGGCCTGGAACTGGGTGGCAGCCAAATGATGCTGGACTTTGCCGACCAGTTTCGAGCACCTTTTGAAATTGAAGTATTTAAATTGAAGGCCTACGCCAGCCTGATCGATAAAGATTTTTTGATGTCGATACCCTCATTCGAGGTCACCAATAAAGACCTCGGGGTCGAGGGTAGAGTCTGGATGGAAGTAAATCAGGCAGATAAACCATTTTTATACCTGCGTGCCAAATTTGCCAATGCCATAGGTAGCAGTACTTCAAAGTATGTACCGGTTAAGCTAATGCCTAAGAAAGCCGTAGACTGGGTGGATCAGGGAATCAGGGCAGCCGATGTTGCCGCGGGCGACCTGCTATACCACGGGCTCCTGAGACATATAAAAACACTGGTTAAAAACAGGGCCGGGGAACTGGTAGTCGACTTTGGGGTAGAAAATGCGGAAGTTATGTTCGATCCCAAATGGGCAATCGCCCGCAATGGTGCAGGCCGGGTGGTTTTTCATAATCTAGGGGTGGATGTAGCGCTTGATACAGTCAGTTATGATGGTATTGAAAATGGCAGCGCGAATATTTCGATTGCTGATTTCCAGCATGTCGAGATCAAAGTCCATGTCGATGTCGACTCTTCAACAAAAGCTGCGGTGCAAACCTGGATTAAAACGCCGGTCGGTGCGAAGTATGAATCGATCTCAAAAAAACTTCGTAATATTAAGGGGTCGGTAAAGGCACGGATCGGAATCTTACTGCCAATAAGTGACCAAAACAAAGCCAACACGGTGGATATCAAACTGAGCTTTAAAAATAGTGCTTTTCAGGCACCGGCCTGGGGACTGGATTTGACGGGCATCAACGGTGAATTACAAATTACCGAGCAAAGCCTGATGGCTAAGGCGATGGAAGCCAATTTTTTCGGTGATCCAGTCGTGGTTGATATTGGTACGGATCACAAGAACGATCAAACCATAGTTCAGGCCAGGGGACATATAAAATCACAGAAGATGCTGGTCCTGTTACCGGATTATCTGAAATCTGGTTTCCAAGGAAGCAGCGACTGGCAGGTCAAGTTGGGGATAGCCAATAATCCAGCGCGTAATCTGGGCCCGATAGTTCAAATAAACGCAAACAGCAACCTGCTGGACACTGAAATTTTATTCCCCATACCCTTCAGCAAGGCAGGCCAATCCAGTCGTCCCGCAACGCTGCAGGTTTCGATTTTTGACAATGACTGGATTGACTTCAATCTTCATTATGGTTCCAACATAAAGGCGCGAGGCAGGATTAAGGCCGATAACCGGGGAGGTTACCGGCTGCATACTCTTGGCCTGGGTTTTTCAACGCCGATCAGGGCCAAAACTTCGCCGGGCATCAAAGTTTACGGAACGCTGCGACAGCTACCACTTGATGAATGGATTGATTATTATCAATCCCGAATCGAGTCGGAAGGAGCGAGTGCCGCTGATTTAATGGCGCTCATGGACGGCATTGATCTCGAAGTGAAGTCGACATCGATTTTCGGTAACGATTTGACCGATTTATATCTGAATATGAGACGGAGTCCTGCCGGTTTTAGCGCGGATATTGAATCATCGATGCTAAAAGGCAAAATCGATTTACCCTTACAACATTCCTCGACGCAGCCGATAGTGGCTAATCTTGAGTATCTCAGACTTCAATCCAGCGAGTCAGATTCTGAATCGACGGGTTTGATACCACAGGATTTATTCAATCTGCGCTTACACAGTAAGCTTCTGTCTTATGATAATATGGTATTTACCGATCTACAGCTAGACACCCGAATAGACGACGATGAGCTAACCATTGATAAACTGGCTTTTCGTCACGATAAGGTTTTACTGAGTTCGAGCGCCACCTGGCAATATACGACGGACACAAAGCAACACCGTTCGGCCGTTAACATATCGATCACCGGCCAGGAGCTGGGACAAACCATGGCTGCCCTTGGTCTTGGAGATGCATTGCTCAATGGTGAAGTCAATCTGGATGGCCAGGTGAGGTGGAGCGGAGAATTGTTGCATCTGGATTGGGAAAGTCTGGTCGGTGACGCCAGGCTTGAACTGACCAAAGGCGTTCTCAAAAATGTTGATCCGGGATCGGGGCGCATTGTCGGCCTGATGAGTTTGAGTGCGTTGCCCAGGCGTTTATCACTGGATTTTAAAGATGTGCTGCTTGAAGGCATGGATTTTGATAAAATAACCGGCACCTATACAATTGAGGGCGAAAACCTTTATACCAGTAATACCAGCATGAAAGGTCCATCGGCAAAAATTAGAATATCGGGTAGAACCGGGTTGCTCGCACGCGATTACGACCAAAAGTTGATCATCATCCCAAGAATCAGGAGTACTCTGCCGGTGGTAGGTGCCCTCGCCGTTGGAACCTCGGTGGGCTGGGGATTGTTGTTGTTACAAAACCTTTTCAAGGATGTCATCGACAAGAGCATCGAGGTCGAGTATCGGGTGACTGGTACCTGGGATGATCCCCAGTTGGACCTGGTGAAAAAAATCGAGTTGAAGAAAATTGAACCTAATGTCGATAAATAAATTATTCCTACTTTTGATGTTGTTAATGTCTATGCTACCGGTCTCG
>JAPUFZ010000041.1 GCA_027293245.1 Gammaproteobacteria bacterium | reverse complement strand
GATCCTGGACGCCAGTTTGGTAAAATCACTATCGCTCGAAACAATACAGAATCCATTAAAATTGCCGGTATACAACAAGTCCATCGCATCGATTATCATCGCGCTATCGGTTGCATTTTTTCCTTTTGTGTAAGCAAACTGTTGCATCGGCTGGATCGAATGCTGCAGCAAAACTTCTTTCCAGCCCTTCAAACTGGGCGAGGTCCAGTCGCCATAAATCCGCTTGACGCTGGCGATACCGTAATTGGCGGTCTCAGCCAGTAGACTATCGATAATGCTGGGTTGTGCATTATCCGCATCGATTAAAACCGCTAACTTGTCGGTGTTGTCCATGTTTTATATTCCGCTATTACCCTGGGTCAATGGGGATTTTGGCATTTGCCGCGTTAAAAGGCGAGTTTCCACCAATCTGGTGCCCGGTATGCCGCCTGTACCCGTAATTGAGTATTACTCTAGTACACTATATCCTGTATGTTGGCCTTTGCCGAAGTAGCACAGGAAGCATTAATGCCCGATTCGATCCGACTATTATCCAGCCTTCGTTTCCGACCATTCTTCCTGACCCAGTTACTCGGTGCCTTTAACGATAACCTGTATAAGAATGGTTTGACGATATTTATCGCGTTTCAGGCAGCGAATATTTCAAAGGACGCGAGCAATACCCTGGTTAATATTGCCGCTGGCCTGTTTATCCTGCCATTCTTTTTGTTTTCGCCGATTGCCGGTCAGCTTGCCGACAAGTTTGAAAAATCGATGTTGATTCGACGTATCAAGCTCCTCGAAATAGCCATCATGTTGCTTGGCGCACTGTCGTTTATGCTTCAGAGCGTCGAGCTGCTGGTTGCCATTTTGTTCCTGATGGGCACTCAATCGGCCCTGTTTGGGCCGGTGAAGTACAGCTTGTTACCGCAGGCATTGCGGCCGGAGGAATTGGTTGGCGGTAATGCGATGGTGGAGTTTGGGACTTTTCTGGCGATTCTTTTAGGCCTGATTGCCGGCGTTTTCATTATAGATATTGGCACCACCGAACTCGGTATTGCCGTGGTTTTTGTCGCTGTCTGTGGTTACTGGACCAGTCGTTCAATTCCGGAATTGCCTGCTGCTGCACCCGAGCTGCAGATTAGTTTCAATATATTTACCCAGACCCGCAAAATTCTGCGCGATGCCCACGAAAACCAGACTGTTTTTTACTCGGTGTTGGGTATTTCCTGGTTCTGGTTTATCGGCATCACCTACATCACTCAGTTACCCAATTACGTTCGCTACGAACTCGGTGGTAACGAACAGGTTTATGTTTTGTTGCTGGCTATGTTTTCGATCGGGATCGGCGCCGGGTCTTTTCTGTGTGAACGCATGTCGGGTCGAATAGTAGAAATCGGCCTGGTGCCGATTGGCGCACTGGGTCTGACCCTTTTTGGGATTGATATTTATTTTAATCAATCGATCACCAATAGTGAAGTATTGGTCGCACCCATGGCTTTCATCGCCGATGGCGGCAATCTGCGAGTCATGATCGATATGGCGATGCTCGGTGTATCGGGTGGTATTTATATCGTTCCACTGTACGCGCTGGTGCAGCAACGAAGCGACGAAAAGAAACGTTCGCGTATCATCGCCGCCAACAACGTGTTGAATGCCCTGTTCATGGTGGTCGCCGCACTTTATGGTCTGGCGGCTCTTGCTTCGGGCATTTCGATTCCGACCCTGTTTTTGATCCTCGCGATCATGAACGCTGCCGTGGCGCTGTTCATTTTCAAACTGGTACCCGAATTCATCATGCGTCTGCTGGTCTGGCTACTGGTCCATGCGGCCTATCGGGTTGACAAATATGATCTCGATAATATCCCTGACCAGGGACCGGTAGTATTGATATGTAACCACGTTAGTTTTCTTGATGCGCTGGTACTTGCGGGTAGTATCAGGCGCCCGATAAGATACGTGATGTACTACCGTATTTTTCAGTTACCGATCCTGTCGTTTATTTTCAAAACCGCGCAGGCAATCCCGATTGCCGGGAAAAGTGAAGACCCGGAGCTGATGCAAAGGGCGTTTGACCAGGTCAGCGAAGCATTGAACAATGGCGAAATAGTTTGCATATTTCCAGAAGGAAAAATTACCGAAACCGGTGAGTTGGGCGAGTTTAAAGCCGGTGTGATCAAGGTCCTGGAACGCAACCCTGTACCAACCGTACCGCTCGCCCTGCGCGGACTCTGGGGCAGTTTTTTTAGCCGCAAGTATGGCAATGTAATGACCAAACTGTTTCCACGTGGTTTCTTTAGCCGAATCGAAGTGGTAGCCGGTCAGGCAATCGATCCCGCCGAGGCTTCGATCGAGCTATTCCATCAACGCGTACTGGAACTCAGGGGCGATACGCTTTAGGAAACCCCGAACCAGATCATGACCAACCACCTTCCTCGGCACAAAATTATTCGCCCAGATTTGATCAGAGATTCCCTAACCCATCAGCAGCGGTTTATTGTCGCGCAACAGGCGGGTTAAAAACCGGCATACGGCATCGACTCGGGCGACGTGACGCAGGTCTTCATGCACCAGTAACCAGTAACTACGTTCGACCGATATTTGATCCGGCAATATAGGCACCAGGCGGTCTTCGTTTTGCGCCATGAAACAATGCACCATACCGAGGCCGATGCCATCGAGGATAGCGTTGAACTGGGCACTGACATTGGTGCTACGAAATACCACATGCGCATTTTTAATGGTATTTTCGAAAAAGCGGAGTTCGGGCATTTCGATTAAATCATCGATATAACTGACAAAATGCTGCTGTGCCAGGTCATTCTGGTTATAGATCGGCGGATTTTTATCGAGATAATCGCGCGCGCCGTAGAGATGCAGACGGTAGTCGCAAAGTTTCCAGCTGATCAGCCGGCCGCTCTCCGGGCGGGCCAGGTTGATCAATATATCGGCCTCACGTTTTGACAGGCTCATGCGCCGGGTTTCTGCCACCAGTTCAATTTCAATGTCCGGATGCTCGTTTCGAAACTCGGTGACATGTCTTGCGATAACCAGTGACCCCAGTGCTTCCGGCGTGGCTACCCGCACCGTACCACTCAGGCGTGCGTCTTTACCGGATAGTTCCTGGTACAGGTCGAGCGACTGGGCCTCGATTTTTTCTGCCATCGGCAACAGGCGTAAACCGGCATCGGTCAACTGGTAACCGCGCGGTGACTTGTCGAACAGGCGCACGTCCAGCTGCTTTTCCAACGCACCGATACGGCGACTTACCGTGGTATGGTCGACATGCAGACGTGCTGCCGCACGTACCAGCTTGCCCTGGCGTGAGAGTTCGAGGAAATAGCGTAGGTCGTTCCAGTCGTACATTACTGTGTATATTTGCAGATTGGCTGTGAATTATACATCATAGAAATGCATAAATAATTCTAATATACTTACCACCCAATTCAAGCACAGTCCAGAACGGAGCCACCATGAGCCAGCCAGCAGAAGTCGTATCACCGGGTATCAGTCAATTATTCCATTATATTAATGGTGAAAGAGTCACCGGTAACAGTGGTCGGTTTGGCGATATATTCAATCCTAGCCAGGGCGTCAAGTCTGCCGAGGTTCCGCTGGCATCAAAGTCAGAAGTTGAAGCGGCGATCGCGGTTGCCGAGCAAGCCTTCCCGGGTTGGGCAGCGACATCGGTTTTGCACCGTTCGCGGGTGATGACCAAATTTGTGCGCTTACTATACGAGCACCAGCACGAACTCGCTGAACTGGTTTCCAGGGAGCATGGTAAAGTCATCGAAGATGCGCTGGGTTCGGTGTTACGCGGTATCGAAGTCGCGGAATTCGCCTGTGGTGCCCCACACCAGTTAAAGGGTGAGTTTTCTGACAATGTCGCGCGCGGCATGGATACTTACTCGATGCGCAAGCCGCTGGGTGTTATTGCCGGGATTACGCCGTTTAATTTTCCCGCAATGATTCCCTTGTGGATGACTGCGATGGCGATTGTTAGCGGCAATACCGTGATCTTGAAGCCGTCTGAAAAAGATCCGTCCTGCCCGTTACGCATGGCTGAACTGTTTGTCGAAGCCGGCGGTCCTGCGGGTGTATTCAATGTCGTCAATGGCGACAAGGAAGCCGTTGATACCCTGCTACACGATGAGCGAATCAAGGCCGTTAGCTTTGTTGGTTCAACCGCCATTGCGCAGTACGTTTATGCTACAGCGACCGCGAATGGCAAGCGCTGCCAGGCCATGGGTGGTGCCAAAAACCACATGTTAATCCTTCCCGACGCCGATCTCGAAGACGTTGCCAATGCGCTCATGGGTGCGGCTTACGGTTCGGCTGGTGAGCGCTGCATGGCTATTTCGGTAGGCGTTTGTATCGGCGACGAAGTCGCAGATCGGTTGATCGAAATTCTAAAACCCCGGGTCGAAGCTCTGCGTATCGGTCCAAGTCTCGATACCGGCCTGGAGATGGGCCCGCTGGTGACCAAAGAGCATCGACAAAAGGTCATGGGCTATATTCAAATGGCCGAAGACGAGGGATCGAAGCTGGTGGTCGACGGACGTGATTTTGTCTGCGAAGGTCACGAGGATGGTTACTTTCTCGGTGGCTCGCTGATCGATCAGGTTAAATCCGATATGCAGTCTTACCAGGAAGAGATTTTCGGCCCGGTCCTGCAAATCATGCGCTCCGCTTCCTTCGATGAGGGCATGGCGCTTGCGACTGACCATCCTTATGGCAATGGTACCTCTATCTTTACCAAAAACGGCGCCGCTGCCCGTACATTCGCCGACAGGGTTGAGGTGGGCATGGTCGGTATTAACGTACCGATCCCCGTGCCGCTGGCATTCCACAGCTTCGGTGGCTGGAAGTCATCGGCCTTTGGCGATCACAACCTGTATGGCATGGAAGCGTTACGCTTCTACACCAAGGTGAAAACTGTCACTTCGCGCTGGCAGGAAAAAGGGCTCGATACCGAATTCTCAATGCCGGTTTTGAAGTAATCCACCCGATGCGACGAAACCGGTATCCAGCCGGATTCGTCAGCTCTGCCCGCTGACACGGTAATCGATGCGGCTATGAAAGAAATAAAATCGTTTCTGGCCGTCGTCGGCCTGACCTCGCTTGCTTTTGTTGTCACCCACTATCTGATTTTGTTTTTAGGGTTAAACGATCTGACTGGGTTGATTTTACTGGCACTGCCTTTGGTCGCGGTAATCGCCTACACGACGAATGAAACACTGCGCGATATGTTGCGCAGTGCCCTGTCAATCTACGCCTGGTTTGTTTCGGTAGTGCTCGCCGCTGCCGCCCTGGTGTGGTTTATCGGCTAGCCCGCATGTTCTTCGACTGGCGCGACGAATAGTTTTTTCGTCGGCCCGTCAGTTGTTCATACTGTAGCTGTAGGCCATTCCCCCGTCGCTGTTGAACAACTGTGCGTGAAAAGACACAATAACCCGGTCTTCGGCGCCATCGTAGGGAAAAGCCATATGCTTCAAATAGGAGGGGAATATGCACAGCTTGCCATCCTGAGGATATGAATCCCAGCTACTGTCCTGTAGGTAGTAGTTACCGTAGTCACCATGCCCGCCAGCCATATTCTCCATATGGGGTCCATAGAATCGCGTGATGCCGTTGGGCTGTTTGCCCCGGTCTGACTCGGGTGACGAGCTGGATTCTCCCGCCTGCACATAGTAAACCCCCGACCAGGAGCAATTTCCATGCACGTGGGTTTCGTGAAAGCTGAAACCATTGGATATCTGGAACCAGAGGCCGGTCAGGTTAACCTTAACTTTTTCGTTTTCCCGCCAGAGGCCGGTATTTGCCTCCCTGGCCACTTCGCAAATTCCGCTGGAAATATAATTCGCTAATTCTTCCAGCTCCGCATGCACGGGATATTGTTCCAGTAAGTTGTCACGGCTAGCGTAGGCCGTGCTCGGGGTACGTTGTTCCTTGTCCCGATGCGCATAAAACAATTCGAGCAATTTTGGATTTACTTTTTGATGATGGGCAAAGCGTTTTGACAATATGAAAACAGGCCAGAGTCTGTGGATGCTCGGGTTCGAATGTGCCTTTTTTTTTGCCATGTAGAGATCCTTATGCCTGGTTTGCTAATTTTGCCGTAATCAAGGGCGCCTGGTACTGCCGGCATTTTTCGATATAGCGTTCGGTACCCAACGGCATCGGTACGCGCGCACCGGCTATATAGCCAACCAGGCGTTTACCCTCTCGCAGTAGCGCCATTCCCTGCCCGGTTTTCATTTGCAGCATTTGATCCGCATTGGCAGGTAAATTCGGTTCAAAAGAATCGAGCTCTTCGGCCAGGGCGACGAACTCTGGCCAGATGCGGAAAATGATCGGGTCTTTCTTCATCGTGTCCGAGACCCTTTTGGCAACCGCGATATAGGCCATAATCGTATCACCGGCGTCGCCAAACACACTACTCGAAGCAAATGTCTTAACCATATAATCACCAATCCTGTCAATATCGCGCATGCTTTGTGCAATCTTGATGAATCGCGACTGGTAAAATTCCGTTGGCGTCATGGTAAACGCCTTAAATGGCTCGCCCCATATTTCATCGATGCCTTCACAACCACTGTGATGTTTAACCTGCTTGCCGAGAGCCAGCGCTTCCTCGAAACAATCGGTACACTCGCGCATTAATTCATTGTTTTTGCTCACCGTCACACCCAGTTCTTCGAGATTAACGATCGACGTGAACAAGTCGGTTGCGCGATGAAACAGAGAACCGGCGAGCATCGCTGCATTGACACGTTTACGTTGCGGGTTGGTCTGCGCCTGGTAGGCGGCGCGCGCCTGTTCGAGGCTACGCCCCGGCGTATTAATGCCGGCTTCGGTGTGATGGAAGGCGCGACGCGTGAGGCTGTCGATTAAACGTTTACGATTCGACAGCGTATCCTCCATTGGCGCGTAATAGCGCATCCAGTAATCGTAGTAAAATATATATTCAATGTCGTCGAACTTTCGACGGTCACCATTTTCGGGGGATTTGTTCATTGATGCGATGGCAAAAAATCTAGTATAGCGCTAAAACTGGGCAAATGCGGCCTGGTAGGTAAATCATAAAGGATTATGGATCAATCATCCACGCTATTGAGTAAATACTGGCTCATCTACTGAGCCAGGATACGTTTATAATAGGAGTCTGTCGGACCTAGGGAGAATATCGTAGCGAATGGCTTTAACCATTTTTAGTTCCAATCACGTTGAGTCGTTGCTAGATATTCTGTGCCGGCGTTTAAGTGATCAGGTGCTGACTGACCCGTTGGCGCAGGAATTCATCGTGGTTCCTACCTACGCCATGGCACGTTGGCTTAACCTGCAAATTGCACAACAAAAAGGGATTGCCGCTAATATCAAATACCCGTTACCAACCGCCTGGGTCTGGCAACTGGCAGCGTCGATACTCGACCATGTGCCCTTGCAGGATCCGCTACAGCGTGATCATACGAGCTGGAAGATTTTCAACCTTCTGCCAGCAATGACTGGAGTTAAAAGTTTCGCCCCTTTACAACGCTATTTGCAGGACGATGATGCGGGCATCAAACGCTGGCAACTGGCGACGCGTATCGCCGAAGTATTTGACCGCTATCAGCTTTATCGACCCGAATTGATTCGTGACTGGTCGGCCGGAAGGGAACATGACTGGCAGGCCGAGTTATGGCGTGCCCTGATTGTCGATGCCGGACAAAACCACCGCGTTGCCGTGCTGGGAAAATTGATCAAGCGCCTTAACCCCATTTTTGATGGCAGCCTGCTGCCCGAGCGTGTCAGCCTGTTTGCAGTATCGAGCCTGTC
>JAPUFZ010000401.1 GCA_027293245.1 Gammaproteobacteria bacterium | reverse complement strand
AATATGTATTCAGAAGGCAGTATTCAATGGGGAGAACGCTACAAGGGTGGTATTTGCGGCGTTTACAACCCTGCAGCCAATGAAGTCGAGTGGTTGAACCGATATAAAGGTGGAATCGCCGGTGTTTATAACCCCATAACCAAAGAAATTGAATGGCGAGAGAAATATAACAGTGGTGTAGCGGGTGTTTTCAACCCTGAAACTGAAGAAGTTGAGTGGAGAGAAAAAAGTAAAGGCGGCATAGCGGGCGTTTTCAATCCCGAGACCAAAGATATTGAGTGGAGAGAGTTGTATAAATGTGATGTGGCCGGTGTTTTCAACCCCGAAACCAAACAGGTCGAATGGAAAGAAAAATATAAAAATGGTGTCGCCGGGGTTTTCGATCCCGCAACCAAACAGGTCATATGGAAGGAAAAGTACAAGCATGGTGTGGCCGGGGTCATTCCCGGGCAACCCGACTCACTATACTGTTCAAGTTTCGCCGGCGATTACGACAAAAGCGGCAAACGCCTCCGAACTAGTCCTAGATAAAGATGATTAACAAGTGTCCAGCATCTATATCGGCGGGCGGTTTTGCGCCCAGGGCATGGCTTGTTCGATAGCTGCGCCAATGCGCAACGCGAGTGCATCGTCCCAGCGCCTGGCGACTATCTTGGTAGCAGTCGGCAAGCCATCGGTAAACCCTGAAGGCACAGATAGCGCCGGGCATTGCGCCATGTAATTAAACGCGCCGGTCATGTCCATGCACTGTAACAGGCCCTGCTGGTTGAAACCTCCAAAATCAGAATCGCGCATCTCAACCGGTGGTGCAATAATCGCCATGGTTGGGCAGAGTAAGGCGTGATGGTTTTCCAGTATAGCCCCCAGCTTATGCCAGTAGCGGGTACGCTCAAACTCCCATTTGCGTGCGGTCACGGCATCGATTTTGCGTCCCTTTTCGATCAGTTTTACCAGGCCCTGGCTCATGCGATCGCGATTTTCATCGAGTGGCACCTGAGTTGTATTGTCATAAGCTGCAGCCATGAAAATGGCCCAGGTGCCGTACCACATATCGACTATTCTGGCATCCCAGCCGAGGTCAACCTCCTGCACCTTTGCCCCGGCCTGTCTCAGTGCCTCGGCCGATGCACGAAGATTGCTTTCGACACCCGGGTCGACGGCGCAAAACCCCAGGCTCACATCGAGCGCGAAACTCATGCCTTGCACATCGCTGGGTGATGGGATGCTCAATTCGCAGCGCGGCAAAGATTGAATATCCGCGCAGTGCTCGCCCTGCACAGTATCGAGAAAAAGCGCGGCATCGCTAACCGTGCGAGCGAGCGGGCCAAAGTGGGAAATATTGCAATAGCTGGTATCGATAATATCCATCGGTATGCGCCCGATACTGGGCTTGTGCCCGACGATGCCGCACAGCCCGGCGGGAATACGTACACTGCCACCCATATCGGTACCCTCGGCAAAGGGCACGCAACCCGACGCTACCGCGGCGCCTGATCCACCCGAAGACCCACCCGTGGTGCGCGCAGTGTCCCAGGGGTTACGCGTGACGCCCCACAGTGGCGAATCGGTGAAGCCGGATGTGGCGAACTCAGGCGTGTTGGTTTTACCGACCATGATCGCACCGGCGGCCTCGAGTCTTTCCACCAGCACCGGGTTCCAGTCGGGTACCCAGTCCTCGAGTAGTTTTGATCCACGGGTCGTGCGCTTACCTTTGGTCGGGGTAAAATCTTTTATCGCCACTGGAATACCTTCGAGTGGACGCGCTTTAGCATCAGCAAATGCCTGCCCGGCAGCGATTGCTTTTTGCAATGCCTGTTCCGGATAAGTAAAGCAAAAACAGTTGAGCTTCTGGTTGACCTGCTCGATTCGATCGAGAGAATTTTGCACCACTTCTAATGGAGAGATTTCACCACTTCGATATTGACGCGCCAGTTCGACCGCGGAGGTATAACAAAGGTCCAGGTCTACCATGATGAACGACTCCTGATTTATATTAATATCAAATTTATTATATAGAGCCTTCCTGCCTCCTGATAAGCCTTTTGCTTTTCAGCGGGTTTTAGCTTGTCCATTTCTTGAAACCCCCGGCTGGCCACTGATTTGTAGGGTGTTTTTAATTAATCGTATCTTATTTATGTCTTATGTAAGCGAATACGATACTTTCCAGGATACTGCGAAAAGGGCGCGTCCCCAGGGGGATTCGTGATTAACGCTTTAAATCAAGGATAGTGAACTTTTAGAAATGACCGAATGGACATAAACGATGATGTGTGGAGAAAGTTACTGATGCCTACCGCAAGATCCAATCACCAGGGAATTACGGAGCCATCAAAATTAAAGAACTGACCGCTTTGCGCAAGACCTGCCCCAGTTAATACCTGTTTAAGCCCCGCCACACTTTCATTTACATCAATCTCACCATTTGGGCCGCCCATTTTCGTTCTTACCCAGCCCGGATGTAGGCTAATGGCACTGATACCGCGCCCTTCAACATCGTTAGCAATACTCTTCACCACCTGGTTTACCGCAGTTTTGGACGTACGATAAATGTAAGATCCACCACTGCCATTGTCCGCGATACTACCCATCTTGCTGCTGATCATTGCCACTAACTTTTGGCGGCTGATCGCCACCTGCTCGATAAATGCCTGTGCCAGCATTAACGGCGCTATGGTATTGACTTCGAGAACTTGACGCCAGGCCACTGCATCCACTTCGCCAAAGCTGACCCCTCTGGGGCCATATATACCTGCATTGCTCAGCAGGATATCGATCGGTCGATCTTTGAGCTGCGATGATAGCGCGGCTAACTGGTCGTAATTGGTTACATCCAGTAGGAACATTTCCACTGCTGGATATTCGGCGGCTAATACCTTTAAATCTTCTGCATCCTCAGGGCTACGACAGCAAGCAAGCACTTGCCAGCCATCCTCGGAAAACTGCCTGGTTAACTCCAGGCCAATACCACGATTGGCCCCGGTGATCAAAATCGTCGAATTTGACATATAGGCGTCCTATAAAATAGAAAAACGGTGGAAGTGCAATCTATCCAGCAAATACTCAACCCAGGACATTGTCATGGGTTTATGGGCGAAAATACCTAAAACAATTGGGTTTAATAATCTCCCAGCCTTGATCCAGGATATCGAGAATCGCCTGATCAAGCGGAGCATGTTTACATGCAGCCATATTGGCTTTTAGGTGTTCGATTTTGCTCACACCGAGAATAATCCCATCCCCCTGCTCTGAATCTAATAGTGAGTGATTCACCAACCAACTCATCGCAGCCTGTGTCGGTGTCAGACCATGTTCTTTACAGGCTTCACCAAGTTTTTGCAGAACTTCAAAATAGTCCTGCTTCCAGTAACGCCCCTGGTAGTTTTTTTTATCTGAGAACCTTCCTGAGTCAGGGAAATCGTCAAGTGACCTGTATTTGCCCGTCAATAACCCTCCTGCAAGGGGATTATAAGCATTAAAACTAATGCCATAATTCCTCAGGC
>JAPUFZ010000400.1 GCA_027293245.1 Gammaproteobacteria bacterium | reverse complement strand
GGCCATGCCGATCACTACCTCGTGCGTATCGGTAGCACCCGCCTCCTGAATGATTCGATCAAGTAACGGGATCAGGGATTCGCCGCCTTCGAGTGAAAATCGCTTTTGGCCAATGTATCGAGTATGCAGGTATTTTTCCAGATTTTCTGCGGCGATAATCCGGTCCAGTATCCTGTTCTTACGTCCTTCCCTGAAGTCAGGTGTCGACAGGCTGGTCTCGAGACGTTCCTGGACCCATCTCTTCTGCGCCAGATCTTCGATGTACATATACTCCGAGGCGAGCGTGCCGCAGTAGGTTTTTTCCAGCCGCTCGACGATATTTCTGAGGGGTACTTCGTCGACACCGAACATCGACCCGGTGTTAAACACGGTATCCAGATCGGCTTCACTAAGATTGTGTCCTGCGAGAGTCAAATCCGGTATGGTTTCTACCTGCTGTAACTTGAGAGGATCGAGATCAGCTTTTTGGTGGCCTTTGATCCGGTAGGCGTTGATTAGTTGCAGTACTGCAACCTGTTTTACCTGATGTTCATGTTGTCCGCTACTGACTGTCAGGTTTGAAATTTTCTTGTTCATCACCGCGCTCTTCATCTGTTCCTGAATCGCGAGGTGATCCTGATCCGTTGTTAATTCTCCGTCTTTTAACTCCGAAAACCAGTTTCGCCAATTTTCGTCGACATCGTTTTCATTCTGTAAAAATTTAGCGTACAGCTCCTCTATAAATACAGCATTGCTACCCGACAAGTAGCTCTCTTGCTGCAATTTCTTCATGCTCATCTGAAAATTCCCGCTAGTTAATTGTTTTATTAGGGGTTTATTAACATAATAGCGTATGTTCTAGCTTTGGCTACAGCTTATTGTACAAGATATTTACCGGGTATCTATGCCTTACCTGGATTCTCTTCTTTTTTAGCAAATTTTGGTGCGGAACTGGATTAATGGCTCAATATATATTTACCATGAATGGCGTTGGCAAAACTGTGCCTCCACGAACTGAAATCCTGAAAGATATTTCTCTCAATTTTTTCCCCGGCGCAAAAATCGGCGTACTCGGCTACAACGGTTCAGGCAAGTCTACCCTGCTGCGAATCATGGCCGGTGTTGACCAGGAATATACCGGAGAAGCGAGACCGCAAAGCGGTATCAAGATCGGCTATCTAGCCCAGGAACCAGAGCTGAACAATAACAAAGACGTGCGTGGCAATGTTGATGAAGGAGTCGCTGAAGCCAGAGCCTTACTCGACCGCTTCAACGCGGTCAGCATGAAGTTTGCCGAACCCATGTCGGACGATGAAATGAATGCCTTGCTCGCCGAGCAAGCCGAGCTCCAGGAAAAGATTGATGCCGCCGGCGCCTGGGAGCTGGATCGAAAACTGGAAATTGCCGCAGATGCGTTGCGCCTGCCACCCTGGGAAGCAGCAGTCGTACATCTGTCGGGCGGGGAAAGACGTCGTGTGGCACTTTGCAAACTACTGGTGTCGAATCCCGATATGTTGATTCTGGACGAACCGACCAACCACCTGGACGCCGAGTCGGTCGCCTGGCTGGAACGTTATCTAAAGGATTTCCCGGGAACGGTGGTGGCGGTAACCCACGACCGATATTTTCTCGATAATGTCGCCGGCTGGATTCTCGAACTCGACCGCGGTCATGGTATCCCCTGGCAGGGTAATTATTCTTCCTGGCTCGAGCAGAAGCAAAAGCGTCTGGAACATGAAGAACGTTCGGAACAGGCCCGCCAAAAGTCAATCAAGGCCGAGCTGGAATGGGTGCGGTCGAACCCCAAAGGACGCCAGTCGAAGAGCAAGGCCCGACTCAAACGCTTTGAGGAAATCGCTTCACAGGACTACCAGAAACGCTCGGAAACCCGGGAGCTTTATATTCCGCCTGGCCCAAGATTAGGCGACGTGGTTATTGAAATTGAAAATGGCAAGAAGTCTTATGGCGACAAGTTGTTGTTCCAGGAACTCGAATTCAGGTTGCCTCGTGGCGGTATCGTCGGCGTTATCGGCCCTAACGGCGCCGGTAAATCGACGCTGTGTAAAATCATGGTTGGCCAGGAATCGCTGGACGATGGCTCAATCAAAATCGGCGATACAGTGAAAATTGCGTATGTTGACCAATCGCGTGATGATCTTGATGGCAATAAAACCGTGTGGCAGGAACTCTCCGATGGGCTCGACAATATCGTCGTTGGTAACTATGAAGTCCCATCACGCGCCTATGTTTCACGTTTTAATTTTCGCGGCGCCGCCCAGCAAAAGCTGGTAAAGGATTTGTCCGGTGGCGAGCGCAATCGATTACACCTGGCGAAACTACTGAAAAGTGGTGGCAACCTGTTGTTGCTCGATGAACCGACCAACGACCTCGATGTGGAAACTTTACGTGCGCTCGAAGAGGCAATCCTTGATTTTCCCGGCTGTGTGGTCGTAGTCTCGCATGATCGCTGGTTTCTTGATCGCATCGCCACGCATATTCTCGGATTCGAAGGAGATAGTCAGGTATACGCCTACGAAGGCAACTATTCTGAATACGAGTCCCATCGCAAACAACGCCAGGGGCATGATGCCGATCAACCGCACCGAATCAAGTACAAGAAACTGGATGCCTGAACGGTAAATGACCCATGCAAGATATCGATAAGCTGTTTAATCGCCTGAATGAACTACTCGATCGCGTCGAAAAAATTGTTCCGGCTCGACAACCGGTGGAAACCCAGACCTCGTTTCGCGCCTACCGCTGGGTGAACCATGGCCTCCAGGGAATTGCTGATTTTGACCGGGTAGACAAGGAATATCTATTACATATAGAACGCCAGAAGGATTTGATCAGCAGGAACACGGCCCAATTTCTACAGGGTAAGCCAGCCAACAATACCCTGCTCTGGGGAGCAAGAGGCACAGGTAAGTCCTCATTAATCAAGGCCCAGCTAAGCGAGTTTACCGATCCCGAATTCTGTGTGGTCGAAATTCCGAAATCTGCCACCGGACAACTATTCGAAATCATCAAAACACTGGGACATGATAATCGCCAGTTCATTATTTACCTCGACGACCTCTCATTTGAATCGAACGACGATTCCTACAAGGCACTCAAAGCCTGCCTGGAAGGTTCGTTGCAACCCCAGCCAGCAAATGTTTTAATTTATGCCACTTCCAATCGGCGCCACCTGATGCCGGAATTGATGAAAGACAATCTCGATAGCACGATGGTCGATGGTCAGTTGCATCCAAGCGAAACCATCGAAGAGAAGGTATCCTTATCCGACCGGTTTGGTCTATGGCTGTCATTTCATCCGTTTACCCAGGACCAATACCTCACCGTTGTCGAACAGACGCTGCAATCCCGAAACCAGAAAATGGATGAGGACACCCGTATGGAGGCAATTCGATTTGCAACCTCACGCGGTTCGCGAAGCGGTCGTATTGCATTTCAGTTCGCCGCTTACTGGGCGAGCCTGCGTGACTAGCCCCGATATTACTCGAAGCCCAGGATATGAAATATGATAAACGACTGGTACGAAATTCATAAAATCTCCGAAGGCGTATCCCTGATCCGGGAAAAACACGTCGCCAATTGGCTACGCTGTAACATATGGCACGTACGGGGGAATAACTTCGACCTGCTAATTGATACCGGTATGGGTTTAAGACCGCTAAAAAATGAAATTGCGGCCTTGTCGCAAAACCCGATTAAAGTGATCTCGACCCATTGCCACTTCGATCATATCGGTGGTGCCCATGAATTTGACTGCCGCCTGGGACACAAAAGCGAAGAATATATACACGCCGACCCAACCGAACACAATACCGGCGGCTGGAACGCGTTTGTACGCGCGGAAACATTTGTTCGATTACCCGACGACTCCTTCGTTGTAGAAAATTATTCAGTCAAGTCTGCCCCTCTCACCGGCTATCTGGACGAAGGCGATGTGCTCGATTTGGGTAATCGGGTTTTTCAGATAATGCACCTGCCGGGGCATTCACCCGGGTCAATTGCATTGTATGAAAAAAATACCGGCTGCCTGTTTAGTGGCGATGTAGTCTATGATGGCGCCCTGTTTGATACGGTTTACCATTCGGATCCTCAGCTTTACCGTGAAAGCCTGGCTCGACTGCGTGAACTTCCAATTCAGCTGGTTCATGGTGGCCACTACGATTCTTTCGGACGCGAGAAACTATTGTCGATCATCGACCGCTATTTTCGTGGAGAAGGCCGCATGGGTAATGCTGCCGAATGGGTCAATAACGAACTGAATTAAAATTTCAGGCAAATATTTTAATCTAAAGAGGAATTTCGCCATGCAACATTATCAAATGTATATCGACGGAGAATGGTGTGACGCGCAAGACGGCGCAACTCTTGATTCAATCAACCCTGCCACCGGAGAGGTCTGGGCTACCGCCGCAGTTGCGGGCGAAACCGAGGTGAATCGCGCGGTTGCCGCCGCCGACCGGGCACTCAAACAAGGGCCATGGGCCGAAATGAATGCCACTGCGCGTGGAAAACTACTGCGCAGGCTCGGTGATTTAATCGGCGAAAACTCACAGCATCTAGGCGATATTGAAACTACCGATAGTGGCAAACTGGCCACGGAAACGCGCGCGCAAACCGGCTATGTCGCTGATTTCTACTATTATTACGCCGGACTCGCCGATAAGGTCCAGGGCGCTACGCTGCCGATCGACAAACCCAATATGCACGTGTTCACCAAACGCGTACCGATTGGCGTAGTCGCCGCTGTGGTACCCTGGAATGCACAAATGTTTTTGACTGCAACCAAACTCGGGCCGGCACTGGCGGCCGGAAATACCGTGGTGTTAAAGGCGTCGGAACAGGCGCCGGCACCGATGTTCGAGTTTGCCAAACTGGTCGAACAGGCAGGATTCCCACCCGGTGTAGTCAATGTCATCACCGGCTTTGGCGAACCCTGTGGCCGTTTACTGACCAGCCATCCGGATGTTGCTCGTATCGCCTTTACCGGTGGGCCGGATACCGCAAGGCATATTGTGCGTAACTCTGCCGAGAACTTTGCCGTTACCTCGCTTGAACTGGGAGGTAAATCACCGATTCTTGTTTTTGAAGACGCCGACATCGAAAGTGCCATCAATGGGGTTATCGCGGGCAATTTTGGCGCGACCGGACAAAGCTGTGTTGCCGGTTCACGCGTATTTATCCAGTCCAGCATTCGCGAGGATTTCCTCAGGCAACTGGTGGAAAGGGCCAGACAAATCCGGATTGGTGATCCACTGGATGAAGACACCCAGGTCGGTCCACTGGCTACCAAGGCTCAGCTCGACCATATTTCGGAATCAATCAAAGACGCAGTAGCACAAGGCGCGACGCTCCTGTATGGCGGCAAACCACCCGAAGGTTTTGGAAAAGGCTGGTATTTCACACCCACCATCCTCGATTGCCCCGATCAAAGGGTACGTACCGTGCGTGAAGAAATGTTCGGTCCGGTACTATCTGCGTTGAGCTTCGACACCGAGGAACAAGCTATCGCACTCGCTAATGACTCGCGCTTTGGTCTGGGTGCGGGCATATTCACCAATAATATCGCACGCGCATTGCGAGTATCCGATGCGATTCATTCCGGCATTATATGGATCAACACTTACCGGGTTGTTTCACCGATCGCACCCTTTGGCGGATTCAAACAAAGTGGTTCCGGGCGCGAAAGCGGGATCGATGCGATGAATGACTACACGCGCACAAAAACCGTTTGGATCAATACTTCATCCGAGCCAATGGCCAACCCCTTCGTTATGCGCTGACAACACCTTATATAGCAATGCGCTAAATAGTTTTCTGCAAGAAAGCTATTGTCAGGAATTTATTATTGCATCTCAAGAATAGAAATCAGAAAATATTACAAACTCGTCCGTCTGATCTGGGTCAAGACGACCAAATACTATTTGGGCGATACTAGGAGGCTGTCCGAGAATAGAAGGTCTACTGCGGAAAAGCCATTTTGGCCCATGATTTCGCTCATTTTCGTGGAATATGAGTAACTATTCGCCTCAAATGACCAAAAAATGGACTCAAAATTGCTTTCCCTCGCTACGACCCCTATTCTCGGACAGCCTCCTAGTCCGTCAAGGCCTGTTAAATGACTCGACTGGCACTAATGATCGACCTC
>JAPUFZ010000040.1 GCA_027293245.1 Gammaproteobacteria bacterium | reverse complement strand
GTCAAAGATGGTGGCGGTGGAGCCTTTGACAATAAATGGATGCTATTGATGTTTAGCCTGCTATTGCCTGTAAGACTGTGGCGTAATCGCCAGGCTCCTGGTCCAGATTTTTAAATATGACACTGAGTTTTGATTATGGCATTGTAACTCAATGCATAACTGCGGGCTTTTTGCATTAATCTTAAATGTTCGTCACTACGCACAACGTCGGACACACCGTCGATCAGTTGAACACCGCATTTCATTTCGTATTTCAGGGTTTCTTCCTTGATCACACCCGGAATATTAACGCTACGCCCGGCTAATCCCAGTAAGCGAAGATCACCTTTCTTGATAGCCTCCTGCGCGTCTGTCTGAGGGTCGGCGGCATCCAGCCATTGCAGCTTTTGTACATAGGGGTCCTTGGGGGTAGACGCGCAGCCAGTCATTGCTATAAGCAGAAAACTAATCAAGACAAATAATTTCATAAGCGTAATCAGGGTGCTGAGTCGACAGGCGCGATAATGCCATAAAAAACCTCGCCTGTAACTTGTAAATAAAAATATTCCGGATTAAAGAATTGGTTTGATTTTACTAGTCGTTAATTAGATACAGGCTGAGCGCGGGCCAATAGGTAATAATTAATACCGCGACCAGAAGAATGCAAAAGAACGGGATGGTTGCCAGATAAAGTTGCATGACTGGTTTTTCAAATCGATAACTGGCAATGAATAAATTCATGCCGACCGGTGGGGTGAAGTAACCCAGTTGCATATTAGCGAGGAAGATGATACCGAGGTGGACCGGATGAATTCCGTAGCCGACAGCGATCGGTAGAATAATCGGCACGATAATGACAATCGCCGAAAAAATATCCAGCATCATGCCGAGTGCCAGTAAAAACAGGTTAAGTAAAATTAAAAAGGTCAGCTTGTCGTCTATATGCTGTTGAATCAGTTCGAACAGGCGGGTGGGGATCTCCGTATCGATCATGTAATTGGTCGATGCCAGGGATACACCGATGATGATCATGATGCCGCCGACCAGGACCATCGAATCACGCATGATTTCGGGCAGTTGGCGAATGCTAATCTCGCGCATCACCAGCACTTCGACCACCAGCACATAAAACGCGGTCACCGCTGCAGCCTCTGAAACGGCGAAATAACCCCCGTAAATACCGCCGAGGACCAGAATCGGCAAAGGTATTTCCCATTTTGCCGCATTCAGGGCAGCGACGGCTTTTTTAACGTCGAAACCTTTCTTTTCGACCACGTGCCTGGGTTGCATCATGCTATATATCGAAAGCATTATCAGCATCAACAGGCCAGGAAAAATGCCGGCCAGAAACAACTGATCGATACCGACCGGCTGGTCGAGATCCATTTGCTGGGCGACAACACCAAACAGTATCAGGGGCAGGGATGGCGCAAACAATAAACCGAGGCTACCTGAACTGGTCAGTAAACCAAGGCTGAAGTTTTCGTTGTAACCGGCCTGCTTTAACGCGGGGTAGAGCAGGGCGCCGAGGGCAATAATAGTAACCCCCGAGGCGCCGGTGAAAGCAGTAAACAGGGCACAGCTAAAAATCGCTACGATTGCCAGCCCACCGGGCATCCAGCCGAGTAAGTGATGGGTCAGATTAACCAGCCGGGTTGATGCATGGCTTTCACCGAGCAGGTAGCCGGCAAATGTAAATAACGGGATAGCGAGTAAAATCGGCATCTCCGCCAGTCGATAAATTTCGATACTCACCACCGCCAGGTCGATCTCCTCGGAATAGAAACCGAGCATCGCGCTGGCCGCAATGATGGCGAACAAGGGTGTACGCAGCAATGTCAGAATTAGCAGGACGGGGGCAAAAATACTCATTTTGCCCGGCTCGCGTGGAGTTTCATGCGGCGGTAACAGAGTGAACCCCAGCGCATTGAAAATATAAAATAACGAATGCCGATGACCGCGAACGAAATCGGGATGATAATTTCCAGCATCCAGGACGGAATGCCACCCAGACCGGTCATTTCATCGACATAATCCATCTGCACCCAACGAGCGCCATGCCAGGCGATTAGAAAGCAGATCCAGGCGGTAAACAGGCCGACAAAGGTCTGCACAAACAGGTACAGATTCTTACTGAAGAAACGAGTGAGTATATCGATGTGTATGTGTTTGTTGTGCCGGCTTGCGACTGTGGCCCCAGTCAAACCCAGCCACAGAACCATGACCCGAAGCAGCGGGTCGGCCCAGATCAATCCGTAGTCAAAAAAAATCCTGAGCAGGATTTGGGTTGATGCTAATGCGATCATGCTACTGAGCAACACGATAAGCAGCACATCTTCTATCCCGTGTACCGTTTTAATCAATACACGCATTTTTATTGATTGTTTCTATAAGTACTCAGGTATCCCATCACCAGATCTACCATTTCCCGGGATACGGTTCCGTCGGCTACCATATTATCGATTGCCTGGTCGGACAGGGTTTTCCAGCGTTTGAGTTCCTCGGGTCCGGGTTTGACGAATTTTATACCCAGTGATTTCAATGCTTCACTCGCCTGAATGTTATCTGCCCGATTCAGAGTATCGAGTGTTTTAAAAGCATCGCCAATTGCTTCCCGCACAATCACCTGGTCTTCAGGACTGATCTTGTCGAAGGTTTTTTTCTGTATCGCTAACAGCCCGGTCAGGTAAATGAGAGGTATGTCGGTCAGGTAAGCGGTACTCGTATGCCACTGGAAGGCGATGGCGCCGGTAGAGTTGACTGAAACAGTTTCAATTAAGCCGGTTTGCAAGCCGGTGAATACATCTGAAATCGGTAATGAAATAGGTGAAATTCCGAGAGTCCTGTAGGTCTCCAGCACCACTACATCGCCTTCGGGAATCCATACCTTACTGGCACGAATCGATTTCAGATCAGCCATGGGCTTTTTCGACATTATCCTCGCAAATCCACCCTCGGCTATACCGAGTAAAACGAAACCATGGTTTTCCATATTTCGTTTCAGCACCTGATCCAGCTTTGAGCGTACATAGTCAACTTCATCGAGCGAATTAAATAACATGGGAAGGCTGAGCACTTGAATATCGGGGTAGAAGCCTGCCAGGCCACCAGAGGTAAAGGCGCCACCGTGTAATTGGCCAATCCTGATTTTGCGGTGAACACTTGCATCATTACCCATAACTCCGCCTGGGTAGTATTTAAACTTGACACGCCCCTGTGTTTTTTCGTTGATAATTTCGGCGCCTTTTTTCATCTGCTTCATCCATACCGTGCCGGCAGGTGCGAAGGTGGCGATTTTAAAGGTCCTGGCAATGCTCTGGCCGCTGAATGAGCTAAACAGCAGGGCGATCAGGCAAAATCTAATGGCTCGTTTCATATTCCATCCTGGGTTTTAACCCGGCTCGGAGGCCGGGTTGACGTCCGGCTCGGAGGCCGGTGTGACGGCTCCATTAAAATAAGAGTCGATTATCATAAAGCGCAATAAACTGGAATGCCTGTGTTTAAGACGTTGAAAGTGCGGGCGAATTCACTAATGGGTTATAGGTCTATTCTGCCGATACATCTTAGAAATAATCACTCGACTCTTCCAACAATACTGCAGCTCGTTGTTTCGCCAGCGTATTGGCCAGGGTTAAGCCGGGTATGGTAGCGGGTTTTGCGAGTACCGTCTGTAGCAATTCATCGTGCAACTCCTGGTCGAAAACCGCGCGTGCATAGCTTTCTGCCATCAATACATACACCATCAGGTTTTTACCTTCCGAAATTTCTAGTGCACGTTCGAAATGGGCGCGTCCTAATTCCGGTTTGCCTCCAAAACTCGGCGGTAGTTTGGTGCCTAGCACGCCGAGGAAAACATGGGCGCCGCCATTGTCAAATTTTTCGTCGAGTTCGACGCAGCGCTCAAACAGTACTGTTAGCTGGGGCAACTTTGCAATCGCACCCCAGTCCGCTGCATTGGCCTGAATCCAGGTGGCGAGAGCACTTGCGTATCCATAGAGTGCCGGCAAATCGCCGCGTCTGGTATTATCAAGTGCTTGCTTAAATACTGCCAGTTTTTCGGAAAGCGCCATACAGAAGTCTGGGATTTCAATACAGAGTGCCGTTTTGGCATAGGTGAGTGACTTGTCGGCCAGCAGTTTTGAGCGCTCTTCATCGTCGATAAATGCGTTGGTATAGGCAAAATAAAGTTTCGAGCCAGCCAGTAATAAATCAGTATTCCCAGGATCGCCTTCGATCAATCCATCGATCATGATCAAGTAGGCCGGGGCGCCTTCGCGCACGGTCTCAAGATCATTTTGATTGAGCATTGCCGTGGTCAAATTATCGGCCATTCGAACAGTCGCCGAACTAATCAGACTTGCACATCCGGCCAGCATTAAAATTGCCACTAAGCCGATTGCTTTTGTTATCATTCTGTTGCTTTCCCTGACTGATTTAAATGTCATATGAAACGGATTGTAATCGCTACTGCTGGGTTTGCCTAATAAACACGTTCACACCAGAATTTTTACCGAAGGTGTTATTTCGGCAAGTTTTGGGGCGATTAGTTTCATCTTCAATTACCCACCCAGATCTAATGCGGGCTATGCTTTGGCACGGGCTTTCCAGATTTCCCAGGCAAATTTGGCTCTTACGCCAGGACCGAAAAACAACCGGGGTGCTCAGGCTTTGCAAACAGGCCATTAATTGATTCTCCTGATTACAGGCCATATCAAATTACACTTAATCTCAGTGCCTGAGCTGCGATAACATAACTGATGGATATTAGGCTGGCAAATAAACCCATTATCGACGAAAATCATCAGCCCAATTCGATTAACGCGTTGAAACATGTTGCCCACCGCAACACCGCTATTAAGTAATGTGTCGGTTCGTAGGGGTGACCCGGAAACGATTTACCGTCAATTGTGCAGGCAAATTCGCGAAAAAATACTGTGTGGAGATCTGGAAATCGGGACTCGTTTGCCCTCTACACGCGAACTCGCAAATGAGATAACGGTATCTCGGACAACAATAAGAGAGGTTTACCAACAGTTGATCGGGGAGTGCTATTTATCATCGACCCGGGGTAAGGGGACATTTGTTATAGACCACCCCGTACTGAATCCGATTTCACTTGAGCGTACATCCCAATCCTCATTACCGATACTAAACGGAGGCAGGCC